>JAYZXK010000428.1:0-6836 GCA_036141415.1 Pseudomonadota bacterium | reverse complement strand
GGATTATCAATTTGTTCCTGCAATGCCGCAGCCACTTCCTGCAACGCGGCATGGCTGGTAAACAATAAAAAGCAACGCCCGCCACTGGCTTTAATCAGTTTTTTGGCGATGGTAACCAGTTGCTTGCGCATGGTCGGCATGTGCGGCTCGGGCAAATAGCGCGGCACACACAACATAGCCTGACGCTCATAATCAAAGGGGCTGTCGAGCATCATGGTTCGGGCTTTTTCCAGGCCCATGCGGCGCTGAAAATGAGTAAAGTCGTTATCTACCACCAGCGTGGCCGAGGTAAATACCCAGCCGCGATCGTCAGACTCAACAAAACGGCGAAATTTCGCAGCAATCGACAGCGGTGTCATATGCATCACGATATGACGCGGTGTGGTTTCGTACCACAAACTCATCCCGTCATGCTCTTTAGTGGTAAACAGGGCCAGCTTTTCGCGGCTCTGAACGATACGATCAAACAGGTTATCAAGGTCTTTGTCGCGCCCGATATGCAGCTTACAAATATCGTACAGTACGCCTACAGCATCTTCGAGACGGCTCACCTGAGTTGCCACTTCCTCGCGTTCCATGGCTTCAAGCCAGTGGCCGCGCTGGGGTTTATCGGCAAACAGCAAGCGTAAGTCTGCTGCCTGCATACGGACCTTTTCGCCGGCTTTTTCCAGCTGGTCGGCATCTTTTAACACCGTACGATACAACAAGGTGATCTCTTTGCTGATTTCGGTTAGCTGACGGGTTGAGATGGCCTCGCCAAAGTACTCACTGGCGATTTCCGGGATCTGGTGTGCTTCGTCAAAGATAATGCAGTCGGCTTCAGGGATTAGCTCACCAAAGCCGGTGTCGCGCAGCGCCATATCGGCAAAGAAAAGATGATGGTTAACCACAACGATATCCGCTTCCATGGCGTTTTTACGCGCCTTTACCAGGTAGCAATCTTCGTAGTCGGGGCAGTCGCGGCCCAGGCAGTTATCCACCGTGGAGGTTACCAGCGGTATTACCCGCGCATCTTCAGGCAGGGTTTTCACCTCGCCCATGTCACCGGTTTTGGTGGTATTGGCCCAGGCTCTGACCGTGGATAATTCGTTGAGTACGTCAGATTCCACCAAAGTGGAATTACCGCCGTGCTGAGCCAGTCGATGCAAACAAAGGTAGTTCGCCCGGCCTTTTAACAACGCCGTTTTCCGATTGCTGGCGAGGGCTTTTTTGATCACCGGCAGGTCGCGATGAAATAGCTGCTCCTGGAGGTTTTTAGTACCCGTGGAAACAATGGCTTTTCCCTTCGACAACAACACGGGGGCCAGATAGGCAAAGGTTTTTCCGGTGCCGGTGCCGGCCTCAACAATTAAACTGTCAGCATCGTTAATGGCGCTGGCGACGGCTTTTGCCATGTCTGTTTGCGCCTGACGGGGATTAAACCCCTGAATCGCCTTAGCCAGCAATCCCGAGCCCGAAAATACATCATCTAAACTGGGCATGTTGTTCCTGAGTGAGTGCAAAAGGGCTATTATGCCAAAGTTTTTACAGCTCGTCTGTGGGTCTATTAGATCAGGGGAAAGTTTGCCGACACAAACACCCTATATGCCCAGGGCGGCAGGCTCAGGTTGTCGGTTTGCGGGATCCGGGTACATGACGCTTCAAACAGGTCAATGTATTCATCGCGGTACAGGTTTTCATGAAAATCCACATCAGCGGTGTCTGCCGACAGGTTGAGTACCACAAATACTTTTACATCGTCTTGCCTGCGCACAAAACTAAGCACCTGATCAGGCAGTGAATTAGGTACCTGTATCATGCGAGCGCCATACTCACCGTTCCAGAGTGCCGGTACCCGTTTCTTCAGATGAATAAGTTTACGGTACAGATCGCCAATCGGATGGTCTTGCCAGTCGATTGGATCACGCTCAAAGAAGGCCAGCCGTTTGCTCTCGCCCGCTTCCTGGCCATTGTGAATGAGCGGCATTCCCTCACCGAGCACCGACAGGACTATCGCTGCCTCTAAACATTCGCCAAACTGCTCCTGCTGGGTGCCATCCCAGGCATTTTTGTCATGGTTACTGACAAACGTCATACGGTAAGCTGAGCGGGGCCAGGCGCGTTCGTTCCATGAATAGTATTTTCTTAGTCTGTCTACCGGTGCTTTTTGGTGGGCAATATCATGCATTGCCTCATTCCAGCTCCAGGCGTAAGTCATATTAAAGCCGTCACGATGAAGGTCACGGTCTTCCCATTCGGCGAGCAGGAAGACAGGTTTAATGTTATCCAGTGCCGTACGAAGCTGGCGCCAGAAATCATTAGGTACATAGCCTGCTACATCACACCGGTAGCCGTCGATATCAAACTCTTCAACCCAGTACGCCATGGCCTTAATCATATATTCGCGCAGGCCCGGCTGATCGTAATCAAACTCAATAATATCGCTCCAGTCCCACCAGGGAGAAGGACGAAAATCACCTTTGTAATCCCGTGCATACCACTCAGGATGCGCCGTAACCAAATGGTTATCCCAGGCACTGTGATTCGGCACCCAGTCGAGGAGCACTTTAAGGCCCAGCGCATGGGCTTCATCAATGAGTCGCCGAAGACTGCTCTGGTCACCAAATTCTGGGTTTATGGCAAAATAGTCTTTTACGGCGTAAGGACTGCCGAGCTCACCTTTGCGATGTTTCTTCCCAATCGGATGGATAGGCATCAGCCACAGGATCCTGGCGCCCAACCCGGCGATATGGGCCAGTTTTTCAGTAACACCATCAAACGTACCGGTCTGACTGAACTGGCGTGTATTTACCTGATAAATAACCGCGTCTTTACTCCAGTCGGGCTGCGCCAGGGGATAGAGATTAGCCGGGAAATAAGCCATAAAGTGAGGGTCCGTTCACCAGTAAGTAGTTAACGTCACCATATCAGACTTGCAAGCTTATCTTAAAGGTCAAGAGCGGAGAGTATGCGAAATTAGCTGATGAGTGGCGTACAGTACGGATAACAGTCAGGCCAATTACATCATGCTGAGGATGCCCAGCAATAGTACCCAGAGGGCAAAAAACAGCTTTACCTGTCTGGGCGAGAAGAACAATACCACGTACCTTGCCAGGCGACCGCCAATCACGGCGCCAGCGCCGGCAAACAATACAACGTACCAGTTTACGGCTTCGCTCACTAAGGCGCCATAACCTGCTGCTCCCCATACCGTAACGGCTGAAATAATCACCGCGGCGCCAATCGCCAGCGTAACGTCAAAGCGTCTGACAATCAGGTATACGGCGACCAGTTCACCTATACCCACCGACAAGTAGGCGGTAATAATGCCGCCCAGAAAACTGATAACGCCGAGCCAGTAGCTATCTGCCAGCATAAACTGACTACGCCCCTGAACACTGTTTACTCTTTTCGACGAGGCCATAATCGCCAGCGCCAGCAAAATAGAAAACGCGCCAAAGCCAATGTGTAACTGTAATGAAACTGCCGAAAAACTCAGGTGAGGCACCAGATAATCAAACCCATATTGCACCAGCCATAACCCGGCCAGACCAAAGGGAATGCAGCGACTCAGGACAGCCGGAAGCAATAACCAGTCAGGTTGCTGACTTTTAATATGACGGTAAAACTGCAGCCAGCTTATAGCACCGGCGGTCATTCCGCAGCACTGGATGGCAAAACTGGTGGCGATGACCGCCTCAGGCGAAAATGCCAGTTGCTGAAAAAAGGGCACAAACACTACCCCGCCACCGGCCCCCGTAGCATTGGCAAAAATAGCGCCAACAATCCCCAGCAACAAAAAACCACCATACTGAGTAAGGAGTACTGGTAACTCAATGCCGCCTACAATAATAATCAGGGATAACCACAACACCGCCAGCAGGCTCAGCCACGGGTGGGCAATGAAAGTCTTCTTCACTTTAACAATCGATTGATTTTAACCGGCAGCACTTTGCCAGAATCTGCCGTTGAAGTCGAACTTCCTTTTATTAAAACTTACATTTTTACAACATTTACCCGCTATACTAAAACGGATTAAATTTGGTAAACAGCGCCTATGGTTTCAGTAAAGCATCAGCCACATTATAGCCTTATCAGTTTACAACCAAATCGTTCCGCCGATTGGATCCAAAATAAATGGCTCATGGCAGGCATGGCAGGCGTTGCCCTGATAATTGCTAGCATGTGGGCATTATTCGGTATCTGGATCATCTTTCCCTTCGCCGGTATCGAAGTCGGCTTGCTATGCTACCTGCTTTACCGGGTCAGCCATAATACCTACCGCACGCAAACCCTGTCATTTGAGAAAGATTATGTGCATATTCAAAGTAACCAGAAATCATCGCAAACTGTCACACTTAACCGCCGGGATACCCATCTTGAAATGTCAGAAAGCCCGCGCGACTGGTATCTACCGCAACTGGCTCTGGTCACCCCGGAACACAGCGTTGCCGTTGGCGAGTTTTTGAATCAGGCAGACCGTCACCGCCTTTATGAAGAAATTAAGAAAATTGGCATTCCTGCCTGGCGTCACCACTGGTGGAAACACTAAGGCCTGTTGTTACGGCGCTCATCTTGCCAGTTTAAAGCCATTAATCATTGCCGGATAATCACTTAGCAGGTAGATTAACGGTTTTCTTCAGGGATATCCGAGTATGCTGAAGCCTCTGTGCTGGCTATTTTTATTCATCTGCGGCTGGGCCCACGCTGCGTCAGTCTGGCAAGTAAGCAAAGCAGGCAACACTGTCTATATTGGCGGTACGCTGCATATTTTAAGTCCCGAAGACTTCCCGTTACCTAATGCCTACGGCACGGCATACAATCAGGCTGACAAACTGGTGTTTGAAACCGACATTGCCGGACTTAACAGCCCGCGCTTTCAGCAAGACTCACAGGACAGACTGACCTATGGAGATGGCACACAGCTAAAAGACGTGTTATCGAAGGAAACTTACCAAACACTCAAGGCACACTTAGCGGCCCGCCAAATCGACATTGCTGCAATGGCCAATTATACCCCGGCGCTGATTAGTATCACCCTGAGTATCACTGAACTGCGCTTAATGGGATTAACCAGTCAGGGAGTAGACGAATTTTATTATTTTAAAGCCATGACCGACGGCAAGGAACTTGACTGGTTTGAATCGCCTCAGCAACAACTGGCATTTATTGCCGCACTGGGTGGCGAAGACGAAGATGAGATGATCCGCTACGCGCTGGATGATGTGAAACAACTCCCCCAGGCACTTGGTGAGCTCAAAAAATACTGGCAAAGTGGCGACATGGAAAGCTTATATCGAAGCCAGGGGCAAAGCTTTCATGATGACTTTCCTGAGATATATCAACAGCTGCTGATACAACGAAACCAAAACTGGTTGCCTGCCATAGAGGAAATGCTGACAACAGCACAAACAGAATTTGTGCTGGTTGGCACCATGCATTTATCCGGGCCGGACAGTGTTCTTGATATGTTACGTGACAGGGGCTATCAGATCACTCAGGTTAAGTAACGCTTAAACCACATGCACCTGATTGCGGCCCATAATTTTAGCCTGATAAAGCGCTTCATCAGCCCGGGCAAACACGCTCTGAGGCGAATCCTGGGTTTGCAGCGTAGTAATGCCAAAACTGACCGTAACCTGCAAAGAGCAAGACTCAGACTCAACCTGATGATGCTGAATAAGCGTACGCAATTCCTCGCAGGTAGAGAAGGCCTGATAGCCACTGGTATTATGCAGAAATAACACGAACTCCTCCCCTCCCCACCGGCAGGCTACATCGCTATCGCGCAAACGTTTCTCCAGGCGGTGAGCCACCTCACAGATAACCTTATCACCAGCATTATGTCCATAGGTATCATTGATCCGTTTAAAATGATCAATATCTACCACTACCAGCGTCCCGCCCACTGTCTGGCGTTTAATTAAATCACATTCCATTTTAAGAAAACTGTCCATGTAACGGCGGTTTTTTAACCCCGTTAGCGGGTCATGGATGCCATCCTGATGAAACTGACGCAATACATTAAGTCGTTTTTCGGCTTCCTGATCGAGTGCACATAAACGGTTTTCACGCTCGACCTTGTGATCGTCTACTTCTAGTAGAACAGCGATGGGTTTATGGGTAATTTGCGAACACAACACGGAAAAAAAGCCCAACCAGCTGCCGGGTGCTTCGGGATTTTTGGTTTTTAGCCTGCATGGGTGTAAACCACTGGCAGAGCGGGCATAGCGGATCATTTTTCGCAACGAACCGAAAACCCCGGCCTCTTCACAATAGTCACTTAACGACCGGCCTTCCCTGACGTCGGGCAGATATTGCCTGCAACGACGGTTTAGACGAGCAACCTTGCCAGACAAACTCATTACCAGCGCGGGATTTTTAATGCTGCTTAAAATCACCTCTGTACTGATATGCTTTTCAATTAAAGAAACCGGTTCAGCGGACATTGAAAAACTCCTTGTAGCGCCCTTCAGAATTGTCTTCTGCCTGTAGCAAGATAGTTACCCTACATTGTTCATCCCCTTTCGCAATGGCCTCATCAACCGAGACGGCCGCATACTGATTGCTCTGGGCAACAATCTTGCCAAACACCCCGGCGGTCATCGAACACAATGAACTTTTACCGAGCACCCCCTTGCCGAAGGGGCACTTTCTGTTTCGCAGGACTATCTTTTGCCCGGTAATTTCGGCCACATAAAAATCGCCGCCGATGCGTAATGCCGATCAGTTAAGAAATTTATACTGATCGGTTGACCGATCTTTCTACGGGTTCACAATCCGATATCAGTCTCTGGTATCGGATTTTTTTATGTCTCTACTTACACACCTCGATGATACATTTGGTCATGCGGAAG
>JAYZXK010000427.1:0-2631 GCA_036141415.1 Pseudomonadota bacterium | reverse complement strand
CTTCCGCATGACCAAATGTATCATCGAGGTGTGTAAGTAGAGACATAAAAAAATCCGATACCAGAGACTGATATCGGATTGTGAACCCGTAGAAAGATCGGTCAACCGATCAGTATAAATTTCTTAACTGATCGGCATTACTCGTGAGTGAGAGCTTTTTTAAAAATTAAGGGTTTAAACCAATAAATTTTTACACGTTGAAGCGGAAGTGGATAACATCGCCGTCTTTAACGATATATTCTTTACCTTCCAAACGCCATTTACCGGCGTCTTTGGCACCTTGTTCGCCATTGAATTCGACAAAGTGGTCGTAGCTGACGATTTCAGCACGGATAAAGCCTTTTTCGAAGTCGGTGTGGATCTTACCAGCCGCCTGAGGCGCCGTTGAGCCCTCAGGGAAGGTCCAGGCACGTACTTCTTTTACCCCGGCGGTAAAATAGGTTTGCAGCGTCAGCAGGTTATAACCGGCACGGATAACACGGTTAAGTCCAGGCTCTTCCAGGCCCATGTCGGCCATAAACTCTTCGCGGTCTTCATCGTCCAGCTCGGCGATATCAGACTCAATAGCGGCACATACAGCAACCACCACGGCATTTTCGCCTTCGGCAATGGTGCGCACTTCATCAAGGTACGGATTGTTTTCAAAGCCGTCTTCGTTGACGTTAGCGATGTACATGGTTGGCTTAAGGGTAAGCATGTTCATGTAGCTGATGGCGGCCAGTTCTTCTTTGCTAAGCTCCAGTGAGCGTAGCAGGTTGCCTTCATCCAGTGTGGGTTTAATTTTTTCCAGCACTTTTAACTCGAACTTGGCATCCGCGTCACCGCCTTTGGCGCGCTTAGCTACGCGGTGAATGGCCTTTTCGGTGGTTTCCAGGTCAGCCAGTGCCAGTTCGGTATTAATGATATCAATGTCGTCTTTTGGGCTCACCTTGCCGGCAACGTGAACAATGTTTTCATTGTCAAAGCAGCGCACTACATGGCCGATAGCGTCAGTTTCACGGATATTAGCCAGGAATTTGTTGCCCAGACCTTCACCCTTGGACGCGCCTTCTACCAGTCCGGCAATGTCCACGAACTCCATGGTGGTAGGGATTACGCGCTGAGGATTAACGATTTCTGCCAGCTTGTCTAAGCGCAGATCCGGCACCGGTACCACACCGGTATTGGGTTCAATGGTACAGAACGGAAAGTTTGCAGCCTCGATACCCGCTTTGGTTAATGCATTGAATAGCGTTGACTTACCGACGTTCGGCAGGCCGACAATGCCACATTTAAATCCCATAATGGAGCCCTTGAAAATTTGAAGTTAATTATCTGCTTTAAAACTATGAAGGCGATTTTGCGCCATTTTCAAATCGTTTTTAAGTAAAATTTCGGTGCAGCGTACTGCTTCATCGATCGCTTGTTCTATCGCTTCTCTTTCCTGCTGCGCGGGCTTACCCAGTACATGGCCGGTGACCTTGCTTTTATGGCCCGGATGGCCAATGCCAATACGCAAGCGTAAAAAGTCACGGTTGTTACCCATCCGCGAGACGATATCGCGAATACCGTTTTGGCTTGAACTGCCGCCTATTTTAAACTTGGCAACACCAGGAGGTAAATCCAGCTCATCGAAAGCAACCAGCATTTGTGAGGGCTCAATACGATAAAAATTAGCCAGTGCGGCAACAGATTGCCCGCTTTTGTTCATAAATGTGGTGGGGTAGAGCAAACGGATGTCCTGACCAGCAAGGGTAATTCGGGCGGTTTTGCCAAAGAATTTGCTTTCAGGAGAAAGAGAGGTGTTAAACGTCGATGCGAGTTCTTGTAAAAACCACGCTCCCGCATTGTGGCGTGTTTGTTCGTATTCGGGGCCTGGATTACCCAGGCCCACAATAAGACGAATGTCTGCCAAGGGAATTATTCCTCAGTAGCGTCTTCTTCACCTTCTGCTTCGTCAGCGGCTGGCGCTTTTGGCGCTGGCTTGATGGTAACAACAGCAAGGTCGTGTGCTTCGTCATCTTTAGCTAGTTCTACAGAAGAAACGCCTGCTGGCAGAGTCAGATCTGACAGGTGCAGGGTTTGATCCATTTCAACGTTAGTCATGTCTACTTCGATGAATTCAGGCAGGTCTTTAGGCAGACAAGTGATTTCAACTTCGTTTACGTGGTGTTCAGCAATACCACCGTCTTTAACGGCCTGGCATTTCTCTTCGTTGATGAAGTGAATTGGAACAGACGTGTGTACGTCCTGACCAGCGATTACACGTTGGAAATCCAGGTGAGTAATCTTAGGCTTGAACGGGTGACGTTGTACGTCTTTCAGCAGCGCTTCAACTTGCTTACCACCGATGTTCAGAGTCAGAACGTGTGAGTAGAATGCTTCGAAATCAGCAGCGTTGATCACTTTGTTGTGGTCAAGCGTTAAAGAAACAGGCGCTTCTTCGCCACCGTAAAGGATCGCAGGTACTTTGTCAGCATGACGAAGGCGGCGGCTCGCACCTTTCCCCAGGTCAGTACGGACTTCTGCATCCAGATTAAAAATTGCATCAGACATCAGATGTCTCCAAATAAAAATAATTGATGTTTACAGATTTTTGCGACCAAAATCTGCCATGAGTAAGGTAAATCAGCCAGATTTGGCTTAAATATT
>JAYZXK010000426.1:0-4171 GCA_036141415.1 Pseudomonadota bacterium | reverse complement strand
ATTCAATGCTGATTTTACTATCATTTTGAACATAGCCAGTCTAATCAGAATCAGCGCGTGACCACCTACTTATACGTTGGCAGCAGCACCGAAAAACAGGACGTTGACGAGCAGGCTCAGTCCTTAATCAACAAGTACCCGCACGATATTGTGGTGCGCGAGCCTAATGCAGATCCCGGTGCAAAACCTAAGCTTAACCGGCTGTTAAAGCGTTTAAAGCGCGGTGATCGGCTGATTATTCACGATGTGTCCAGACTCGGGCGCAGTATTCGTGCGGTAGCGGCAGTTACCGCTGACCTTGAACGACAGGGAATTATGCTGATTGTTGATAATCTGGAGTCGGTAGCCGGTCCGGCGCCCAATATTTATGCGCTGATTGCCAATGCCGCGCAAATGGATAAAGACCTCCTGATCGACCGGCAGGCCATTGGCATTGCCAAAGCGCGGGCTAAGGGAAAATACAAAGGCCGTAAAGCGCTGCCGGCTACGATTATTAACAAGGCCAATAAGCTGATTGCCAAGGGCATGAAGAAAAAAGAGGTGGCCCGGCAGCTCAATATTGGTGAGTCTACTCTGTACAAGTATCTGGCCGCCCAGCGCCACAATGACTAGCTGAAGGCAGATCCGTTGGTAAGCTTTCAGCCGGTTATTTTCTATCCGTCATCTCGTTTTTGAAATTCTTCACTATACTCAGTTGTTATAAAAGAAAACTCGCTATCAACTTTGCCGATGATGTCCATCGCCTCACCATTGAGGTTCGCGTCAGCGTCATAATTACTATGATAACCCTGCACTGAGAGTCAGTTATTGAGCAGTGGGTGAAAAGAGGTAATGCTATGCACAGGGCTATTGTTTTGCAGGATACTGCACCACTTGAATCTATTGAGCTGCTCGGCGGCCTGATCAATGTAATGAGTGATACTCAGACAGGTGACGAGCAATCTGTCACTGTACAGGAGAGCCCCGGCGCTGGGTTTGGCCCGCCGCCCCATAGTCATCCGTGGTCGGAAACCTTTTATGTGATAAGCGGCGCAGTGGATTTTATGCTGAATGAAGACGGTTTTCACTGCGGCGCCGGGGCTATGGTGTATGTGCCGGCGGATCAGGTTCATGCCTTTCAGTCTTGTGCCGAGGGAGTCAGAATGATCGAATTTACCAGCCCTGGCAGTCAGGCGCTGGATTTGTTTCGCGCCCTGAGCGCGTTTCTCAAACAGGCTGCACCGGATGAACTGGATAAAGTGCGCTCGATTTTTTCGCAGCATGGGGCAACATTGCATATCTGAACCCGCCAACACCGGGACTGCTATGGCAGGACGTCAGCATTCCCGGTAGTCCTCTCTTTGATACAAATCAGTGTCTTTAGCGCGTAATCTTTGTACGGTATCTATACTCATAGATGGCATGCAGGTGCCGAGCACATAACATTACGCCCCTGCTTTGTACTGCCTTTGTCTTATATGTACGGGAGTGATTATGACCGATGTACAGCAATCCAAATGGCATGCGCTGACCGCCGACGAAGCGATTATCCAACTCGAAACTACCCGCGACGGCCTGAGCCAGGAACAGGTTAGCCAGCGACTCTCAAGCTGTGGACCAAACAAGCTGCCTGAGGCGCCACAGGCCAGCACGCTGGCGCGATTCCTTAAGCAGTTTGCCAATCTGCTGGTTATCGTGCTGATGGTGGCCGGTATTCTAACCGCATTTTTACAGCACTGGATAGACACGGCGGTGATCTTTGCAGTGGTGATTGTTAACGCCCTGATTGGCGTGATGCAGGAAGGTAAGGCCGAAAAAGCCATGGATTCCATTCGCCAGATGCTGGCCTTAAAAGCGGCGGTGATCCGCAATGGCAAGCGTCGCACTGTGGCGGGTGAAGAATTGGTGCCCGGTGATGTGGTCCTGCTGGAGGCCGGAGATAAGGTGCCGGCTGATATCCGGCTGCTTAGTAGTCACAGTCTTGCGATTCAGGAAAGTCTGCTAACCGGTGAATCACTGCCGGTGGAAAAGGGTATCAGCGCGGTAGAAGAGGGAGTAGCGCTGGGCGATCGGCAATGCATGGCGTTTAGTGGTACTAATGTAACAGCCGGGCAGGCAACCGGGATAGTGGTGGCCACCGGCGCTCATACCGAAATTGGTCGCATTGGCGGCATGCTGTCGGGGGTTCAGAAGCTCACTACACCGCTGGTGGAACAAATGGACGTGCTGGCCAAGTGGATCACCGGCTTTATTCTGACCGTAGCGGTTATCCTGTTGCTGGTTGGCACTCTGGTGCTCAATCAGCCGTTTACTGAACTCTTTCTCGCGGTGGTGGGCTTGTCTGTTGCCGCCATACCGGAAGGGCTGCCCGCGGTGCTTACCATTACCCTGGCCGTTGGCGTGCAGGCCATGGCTAAACGCAGCGCCATCGTGCGGGTATTACCGGCAATTGAAACCCTTGGCTCTGTGTCGGTGATCTGCTCGGATAAAACCGGTACCTTTACCCGCAACGAAATGATGGTGGTTAGCGTACAAACCGCCGCCAACGACTACGATGTGGACGGCGAAGGGTATGCGCCCATTGGCGACGTGTTATTTAATGATAAACCGGTACACACTGCTGAGCAGCCCTTGGTGCAGGAAGTTGCCCGGGCATGCGCATTGTGTAACGATGCCGAGATTCACCATCGTGATGACAACTGGAGTTTCGAGGGCGATCCTATGGAAGCGGCGCTGCTAAGCTTCGCCAGCAAGGCCACTTTTGATGAAGGCGAGGATTACAAAGCGCGTTGGCGGCGCTCCGATGTACTGCCATTCGACTCTACCACCCAGTATATGGCGACCCTTAATCACGACCACAACGGCCACGGTCTCATTTTGGTGAAAGGTGCGCCGGAAGTGGTATTGAAGTTATGCCGGGTACAGCAAACGGCACAGGGCGAGGAACAATCCATCGAACTAACCGCGTGGCTTGAAAAAGCGGAGGCGCTGGCCCGAAAAGGTCAACGTGTACTGGCTGTGGCTTCTCGCAGTGTGCCTGCTGATCATACCGTTCTGAGTGCCACGGATTTGCAGGATTCACTGTGTCTGCTGGGGCTGGTAGGGCTGATAGATCCGCCCAGACAAGAAGCCATTAGCGCCGTGCAAACCTGTCTGAATGCAAAAATTCAGGTCAAGATGATTACTGGCGACCATGCGGTGACCGCCCAGGCGATTGGTAAACAGCTGGGCTTAACGCATACCGACAAGGTGCTAACCGGTACGGAGCTCGATGCCCTTAGTGATGAACAACTGAAAGAGGCGGTGCAGCATACAGATGTGTTTGCCCGAACCACGCCTGAACACAAACTGCGGCTGGTGATGGCGCTGCAGTCACTAGGGCTGACAGTCTCGATGACCGGTGACGGCGTTAATGATGCACCATCGCTTAAACGCGCCGACGCCGGTGTGGCTATGGGCCTTAAAGGCAGCGAAGCGGCTAAGGAAGCGGCCGAAGTGGTACTGGCAGACGATAATTTTGCCTCCATAGCGGCGGCGGTAGAGCAGGGCCGTACCGTGTATGCCAACATCAAAAAAGTGGTGAGCTGGACGCTGCCCACCAACGCGGGTGAAGCGCTGACCATTATCGTTGCACTTTTGGCTGGGTTGCCATATCCCATTACGCCGGTGCAGATCCTGTGGGTCAATATGATCACGGCGGTTACGCTGGGCATGGCGTTAGCTTTTGAACCTACCGACACCGCGACCATGAGAAAACCACCACGCCCGCGTGGACAGGCACTTATTCAGCCCGCGCTGGTGTGGCAGATTATGCTGGTGGGCACACTGTTTTTCCTAGCGGTATTTGGCATTTACCAGTACGCCATTAAAGCCGGGCATGATGTGGAGTATGCCCGGACACTGGCGATGAACATGTTGGTAGGCCTGGAGATTTTCTACCTGTTCTTTGTGCGCACCATGAACCTGCGTTCAATCTCCTTAGCCGGGGTAAAAGGCACCAAAGTGGTGTGGTCGGCCGTCGGTGTGGTAGTGATAGCCCAGTTAGCCATTTCTTATATTCCGGTACTACAAACCGTGTTCGGTACGCATTCACCTACATTAATCGACAACCTGGTGATAGTGCTAACCGGCTTTGCTTTACTCATACTGTTGGAGATCGAAAAAGTTGTAAGGCTTACACTTTATCAACGAA
>JAYZXK010000425.1:0-3421 GCA_036141415.1 Pseudomonadota bacterium | reverse complement strand
TACATCACTAATAACCGGAATATTCAGCTCGGTAAATACCGCTTTGGTCTCGTCGCTACCAGAGGTAATACCTGCAGCTGAAGAGCCCCAGGTATTTTGTGCCAGAGTGGCTTCTCCCGGGGTATCTTTAATACGGTCTTTCTGGAAGCTGGCACCGAATACAGCGCCGACTTCACCTGCTGGTAATTCGAATACCGGACCGGATACAAATCCTTCGAAGGTTTGTTGGGTGTACTTGGTATTACCCACTTCGTAACCAAACATAAAGTCACGAACCTGCTGCGACACGTTACCTGCCAGCAGTTGCGGATCCAGCCATGGAATATCAACACAATCTACGCCACGCACTGAGGTGGTGGTACCGGCACATGAGCCAGACAGGAAGTTCTGATCGCTGATCGCGTCATCATAAATGATGTCGCTACCATAATCGCCATCACTGTTGCTATATTGATAGCTGACATCGTAGTACCAGTCTGTACCAGCGATATCACCGGTGATACCGGCAACATAACGCTGGTACTCAACGGTAATCTTATCGTCTGCGTGATCGGTAATAGCCGTAGGGCTCAACCACTGCGCACCTCTCCAACCTTCACTTAACAGGTTGCCGGCAAAAAAGTTTTCGTTGTAGATATAGCTCCAGTACTGGCGATAACCGTTAGACTCGGTGGTACGACGATTTAACAGCGCTTCGGCATACAGCTGAGTGTGATCGTTTAGTTCGTACTCAGCCTGACCAAACAGGGTAATTTTCTCTGTTTCCGGAATCAGCGAAGATGAATCCTGGAAAGGGTGATCGGCGTTAGATACCGCATCTGATGCATCATCGTAGTTAACCGGGAACCATCCCGGAGGGGTTCTCATGTTATTCGGATTACCCGGGATTGGATCGAAACCCGGGATATACTGGCCCAGATCACCGTCGTAATCGTATTGCGCTTTGGCACCACTTGGTACGTTATCGGTTGCGCCACCATCCTGGTAGTCATAGATCCATACATGGCCCCATAACAGATCATTACAGTGGTACTTGCCGGTACGAGGATCGATGTTGTCGGCACGCTCGCCGGTAGCCGGATCGAATATATAGCGCTCACCACAGTTAAAATAGTCGCGATTACCTTTGGCTAACTCACGGTCGAGCTGATAATCAGCTGTCAGGCTAAAGAAACCTTTATCCAGTTCCTTACCGTAGGTACCGCTAAAACGGTACTGCTCGCCGCCACTTTCGGTAGGCTGCGATGCAAACACGTCAAATTGACCGCCGGTGTCTTTTTTGGTGATGATGTTTACCACACCCGCTACCGCGTCTGAACCGTAAACGGATGATGCACCGTCTTTCAGAATTTCAACACGTTGGATAGTTGAAATAGGCAGTGTGTTAAAGTCGAAAGAACTTACGCCACCGCGGGTACCTGCAGGCCCGGCACGACGGCCGTTTAACAGAACCAAGGTACGGTTAGCACCCAAACCACGTAACGAAAGCGTTTGTGAACCGGCTCCACCATTGGTGTTAAAAGCAATTGAGGATGCAGCGGTTACCTGAGGTGAACCTGCGGCAACTGTAGAGGTCTGAAGTAATGAGCCGATCGAGGTTAAGCCCTGATCGATAGCCATATCGGCGTCGATTATATCAACCGGACGTGCTTCATCGAAGCCGCCAGAGCGGATACGAGAACCGGTTACGGTGATCTTTTCTGTTACTTCTTCTGCTTCTTCTGCTTCGTCTGCTGTCGTTAAATCGGCTTCTTGTGCAAAAGCCATTTGAGGTGCTAATAACGCACCAATTATTAACGCCAATGGCTTGCGCCGAATTAGCGAATTATTGTTTTTTGTCATTAAAATAAACTCCGAAAGAATCCCTGTTATATACACGGGCTCAGGCAACGAACACGTGTACCAGCTGTGTTTAATTATTAGGATCACAGCTACCCACCGGCACTATATGCTGATTATCTGGTGATTACAGTCCAGAAATTAGACTTTAGGATAAGTAACGATGTCGTGAGATAACTTGGCAGCTCAGGCAGAGTTTTATATAGTTTTAGTAGAACTATTAGCCAAAAACGAGAAGCTAAGTTTCTCAGTCCGCAGGCTTAATGACAGAAATCCAGGCTCATACCGATAAATTAAAAAAACAGGAAGCACCTTGCAGATTACTTTTCACCCCGAAATCAACTTTCAAGCAATTAATGCCGAATACCAGCACGATAAGCGCGTAAGAGTGCAAAGTTTGATCCCCATGGATCAGGCTGAGCAGATTTATAACAGTCTGAGCAAAGAAGCGCCCTATAAACTGGCGCTGCTCCGCGATGGCAGACCAACTACGCTGGCTGATAATGAATGGAGGCAGCTACCTGATAATCAAAAACAGAGTCTTCATGCTGAAACCATGCAAAACGCCTCTAAGGGAGTCGGGTTTATTTATGGGAGGTTTCAGTTATCGAATCAAAAGGAGCCCATTGCTAATCTGGCCGCATTACATCAATGGTTGAACAGTGAAGACGTGCTGAGCTGGGCACGGGAAATGAGTGGCCACCAGGATATTGTTGCGGCGAGTGCCCAGGCCACCCGTTACACTACTGGTCAGTTTTTAACCCGTCATATGGATACACACAGCACCGAGCAACGCCGGCTAGCCTATGTGTTAAGCTTTTCGCCAAACTGGCATCCGGACTGGGGTGGTCTGTTACAGTTCTACGAGAAAAATGGCACACCACGAGACGCCTGGGCGCCGGGCTTTAATACCCTGAGTATTTTCGATGTAGAACACATCCATAGCGTAACTTACATCACGCCATTTTCTTTAACGCCGAGGCTATCTGTTACCGGCTGGTTCAGAGCTACGCCGCTCTGAATTTGATTAAGAAACTTTACGCGTTCCCGGTGTATCGTAATGATTGCCGGGATTCCTGAATGATCTAGCATTCAAAGCAATGTTTATTCTTTCTCAATCCGTTGCCGGAAATTGACAAGCGCCTGCTTAGCATCCTTTAGAGTAATATTCCTGAGTATTTTTTCTATAACGGCAGATTCTTGAGGTGGTGCACGGCGGATGTTATCCAACACTTTATAATAGCGTTGCATTACGGTTTCTCTGGCGCACACAAGCAATCCCTCTTCCTCTAAACACCTAAGCTTGTTAGCCATAGTCGCCCGATAGATTTCTAAAGCCTTTGGCGGAAACTGGACAACCTCATAAGTCTTCTTGTTTTCAAAGCCAGCCCGATTGCTTTTAAATTTTGATGCTACGCTTTTACCTCTTGCAGTAACACCCCGATCAAGACTGGCAACGTACTCTAACTGACTACGATATTTTCTGTGCAGAATAAATGCTTTTGGCGGCAGGGATTCTTTAACTGCCAGGGAATGATAACGGTTAGTTGGAATGAACTTGTTAAATGAGGATTCGAATCTG
>JAYZXK010000424.1:0-11239 GCA_036141415.1 Pseudomonadota bacterium | reverse complement strand
TACCGCCTGTCATCAGCACAGTAGGTTCATTATCAAAAGTCACCAGCTGATTAGCGACATCCAGCGAATTGGTCATCACCACCAGTTGCGAAGGCTGTTTAAGGTGCTCCACCATAGTGGCGGTGGTACTGCCGCTGTCGATAACGATTTTATGGCTATCATTTACCAGCGAGGCAGCAAGCTGCCCGATCGCCTGTTTAAGCGATAACTGCGTATTGGTTGTGGATGGTGGCTTACTCAGAGGCGCTGCACCGCCGTGCTGACGAATAAGACGGCCTTGCTCGGCGAGCAGGGTCAGATCTTTACGAATGGTGACTTCAGAAGTCGAAAACTCACGGGCGAGGGTTTCCACCGGGGTTTGTCCGTGCTGAACAACCCAGTTAACAATACTTTCATGACGCGCGTGGAGGTTTCTTTTTTGTTTCATTCGAAAGTTATATATTTCATTTGAAATCAAATATAGCACTAAACTTTCAAATGTTACGAATTAATTTTTATACATAGGTAAATGTAACTGCTCGAGCAAGTTGATAAGAAACACTATCTTTGCATTCGAAAGTTGGCGGTAATCAAAGTAGGGGCACACCACAATGTTGCGTTGCTTATTTAGCGCAAATTCAGGTGTTTCCCAGTACAGGGAGGAAGCCACAGTAAGCGAGTTTGCATAGGTCTTACCGGTTATGATGTGCAGCACGTCGGGCGAAAACTCTTCGGGTTCGCTGAAACACAACGCGGTACCAGAGCCGGCTTGTAACAAACGGCTATCACGAAAGTCCTGCCAACGGGATGTGGTGTCTCTCAATCCCAGTGTGGGCGGCAGGGCGAAGATCAGCTTGGCATAAACGTTAAACACTTTTCGCCAACCGTTACCGCAAGCCTGGCCGATATTGAATATATCCTGAGCCATCAGCGGGGATACGCCGGGCTGGGCGTGCTCAATCAGCGTATTGGGGCGATTGCCAATATACACACGAATTCGCGCGTTACTATCGCCCAGCGCGTTAATATCCGGATCGGTTAAATGCATTCCACGCTTAATGTTTGCTGTTGCTCACTGGCAAGCCTGGCCAGTTCGATCAACCGGATTACCGCCACTACGCTCTGCCCGCTTGCAGGTAACGCCTCAGCGTTGTTGGTGATTAAAGCCGTTGCCAACTGCCGGTAAAAGGTGGTGTAGCCGCCGTTGATCGTCGCCACCAATTTACTTTCATCTTCAAGGTAGAGTGTACCGTGCTGCGGCGCGGGTGCTACAGACCACTCGGGATCGTTAAAGGACATGCCGGCTTTGAGCTGGTCTTCCTGCGGATCGAGGTGGTACTTGCGGTAACTGCCTTTGGTGCCCTGCAGCGCATATCGTAGTGTAGGGCCTGCTTCGAATGGCGAACTGCCCACCTTCACGGTGATAGCAGCGTAATGCAGCGTTACCTCAAAGGCGTCGTCGGATTCACCGCCGTCTCGCAGAATGCGGATATCGGCCGATACCTGCTGCGGCATCCCGAATAACTGCACAACCTGGTCGATGAGGTGAGGGCCGAGATCCCAGAATATGCCGCTGCCCGGCCCGGCATTTTCCCGCCAGCGCTTGCGCGGCGTGGGTCTGAACCGGTCAAAACGACTTTCTAGCCGCTTTATATCGCCCACCGCCTGCTCAGCGATTAGCTGTTTAAGGGTAAGGAAATCGCCGTCGAAGCGACGATTATGAAACACGCAAAGCTGTTTATTAAGCTGAGCAGCGAGCGCTACCAGTTGCTCTGCCCGCTCACTACTGAGAGTAAAAGGTTTCTCCACCAGCACATGACACCCGGCACGCAGCACTGCTTCGGCCTGTTCGGCATGCAGATGATTAGGTGTGGTGATCACTACCAAATCAAAGTTATCGTCAGCGATTGCCTGCTCAAAACTGTTATACACGCTAACGCCCGGCAGCACTCCTTGCACCTTGGCCGGAACTGATGACACCACGCCAGCAATGCTATAGGCATCCATCGCCTGTAAAAACGGTACGTGAAAGGTTTTGGCGGCGTAGCCAAAACCCATAACCAATACTGAAAGGGCCATTATTTTTTCTTAGGACGCTGCCAGCCAGCAATGTTGCGCTGCTTGCTGCGTGCCACGGCCAGTGCGTCGTCCGGCACTTTAGCGGTAATAATAGAGCCTGCTGCCACCGTTGCCCCTGCGCCTATCTCTACCGGAGCAACCAGCGCAGAATTAGAGCCAATAAACGCATTTTCTCCAATTAGGGTCTTAGACTTATTTACACCGTCATAGTTACAGGTAATGGTACCTGCGCCAATATTACTGCCGGCGCCGATGTCGGCGTCACCCAGGTAGGTAAGGTGATTGGCTTTGGCGCCTTCGCCTAAACGGGCTTTTTTCATTTCGACGAAGTTGCCCACTTTGGCACCGCGTTCCATTACTGCGCCCGGGCGTAACCGTCCGTAAGGACCTACGGTACAGGATTCACCAACGCTGGCTTCTTCCACAATACTGTTTGCTTCGATTACGGCATTATCTGCCACTTCGCAATCAATCAGCACGCAGTTGGGGCCGATCACCACGTTATTACCCAGCGTTACTTTGCCTTTAAATACCGTATTGATGTCAATAAACACATCCTGTCCTGTAGTTAACTCACCACGCACATCCACACGCAGCGGGTCAGCCAGAGTGGCACCGTTGGTCATCAGTTCTTCGGCCTGCCATTGCTGCAGGGTTCGCTCCAGGCGGGCTAGCTGAATGCGGTTATTAACACCTTCAACCTCCAGCGGCGAGTCTGGCTGGGCTGCTTTGATCACTTTGCCTTCGTTGGCGGCCATGGCAATAACGTCGGTAAGATAATACTCGCCCTGGGCGTTGTCGTTATTCAGCTCGCTGAGCCAGCGCTTTAAGTCTTTACCGGGCATCATCATCATGCCGGTATTAATTTCGGTAATAGCACGCTGCGCCTCGGTAGCATCTTTATGTTCTACAATGGCCACAATGTTATCGTCGTTACGAATAATGCGCCCCATGCCAGTTGGGTCGTCGAGGTTTACGGTAAGCAGCGCTAAGTCGCAACTGGCTTTTACATCGATGAGTCGCTGCAGGGTATCGGCTTTAATCAGCGGCGCGTCCCCTACCAGGATCATCACGTCTTCTTCGTCGCTGATATGTTCAACCGTTTGCATTACGGCATGGCCGGTGCCTAATTGCTCGGCTTGCAGGCACCAGTTAATTTGTTGTCCGCTAACATTGGCCTGTAGCTGGTCGGCACCATGGCCATAAACTAGATGCACGGCCGTGGCCGTTAAGGATTCTGCGGTATTGATAATCCGTTGAACCATCGCCACACCGCCAACCGGGTGCAACACTTTGGGTAACGCCGACTTCATTCTGGTGCCCTTACCGGCTGCCAGAACCACTACAGAAAACGCCATAACTCATCCTTTTAAACTAATATTGGGCAATAGTGTAACCAAGCCGGCACAACAAGTCAGCGCTCATTTTCAGGCAACGGATTATTTAGGTGTGTGAGGTTATACGTCAGTGTTTGGCGACAGTAGCATGCAAAGCGTTCTGACTGTATTATACTCAGCTCCGGGCCATAACACCGTTTACAGGGAGAAGCAGAAAGCAAGTGAATGCGTTCAGGACATTACATCGAAGTATATTACTGCTGTTTGCAGTAGTAGTGATTGCCATTGTCACTCTGGTACACTTCAGCATCTCAAAAATCGTCGCCGAGCAAAGCCGGGCTCAACAACAGTCGTTGTCGCCAGCGGTCTCGCTTATTGTGTCGCAAATATTAAAACCGCTGCATGTTTCTGAAGCCCTTGGGAAATCCCGGGAGCTGGTAGAATTAATGGAGCATGAAAATATCAACGAACCCGAGGTATTTTCTGCCCTGGACCGGCTGGAACAGGAGTTTGGGTTAACCTTCTTTATTGCCAGCGATCTGGCCCGCATGCAATACAATTCTGATGGTAGCAAGCTCGCGCTGATTGAAGGCGAGGTATCGTGGTATTTTAAATATCGTGACAGAGAAGCCGATGCAGTAGGCGATATTGGTAAATGGGAAAACCCACATTTTTATATCGATATAAAGATTTATGACGATGCCGGTAAGTTTTTAGGCTTTTTTGGCGTAGGAAAAAGCTTAAAAAGCTTCGTTTCGGTTTTCGAAACCTACAAACGCCAGTATGGCTACGACTTTTTGTTCGTGGATGGTGCTGGTGACATTATGCTGTCATCGGATCAAACGCTGGTCGCCACCTATTCTGAGTTTACCAACTTATCTGAATTACCCTGGTACGCCAGCCTGCCGGAGCCTATCCGTGCAGAAAATGCCCTTAACAACCAACTGATCACCATTGATGGTAAAGACCACCTCATTGCTGAAGTGAGCCTGCCTCAGTTTGGCTGGACGGTTTACCTGTTGAGTCCGCTGGACGCCAGACAAGCAGAGATTTCTCAGGGCTTTATTTTCAGTGTGGTTACCATACTGGTGATTATTTTTGCGCTGTTCCTGCTTATCTATAATTTGCTGTATTACTTCCGCCGCGATATGCAGCCGGAGTTGATTATTCGTAATACTCACCGCCTGCCGGATCGCAATCAGCTGGAAGAAACCTACCAGTCGCTTACGGAACAAAACGCGTCACTGAGTATCATTATGGTCGACATCGATCACTTTATGGATATCAACGACCAGTTTGGCCGCAATGCCGGTGATGACGTGCTCGACAAGGTCTCTGGTTTTATTTCCAGCCACCTGCGGGAACAGGACGTACTGGGGCGTTGGAGCAGCGAGGAGTTTATTATTCTGCTCCCCGAAATGGGGCCTCGTGAAGCGCAGGAGCTGGCGCAGACTCTGCGCCACGGCATTGCTATTCTGCCTCCGCCAAGCGACTATCCGGAAATGCACTTAACCGCCAGCTTTGGTGTGTCGTTTACTGCCTCTAAGCGTAACCTCAATGAGCTTACCGCCCACGCTGAGGATGCTTTATATCAGGCTCGCCGGGACGGCCGGAATTTGGTGCGTGTGCAGTTAATTGACGACTAACCGCTGTTTTGCCCAGTGCGCAACGCGCTGGGCAACACCTGTTGTAAAACTTATCCCCAGCAATATCAGCAGTCCGCCACAGAAGTCCCACACACTTAAGATCTCATTAAGAAAAATAACGCCCCAGGCAATACCAAATAACGGCACCAGATAACCTACCATCACCGCTTTGGCCGGGCCGGCAGAAGCTATCAGAAAAAAATACAGCAAATAAGCCAGACCAGTGCCTACCAGAGCCAGCGCCAGGGCGTTCATCCATGCCAGCGACGACGGCCAGGCCTGGGGCAGCTGCAATAATGCAAACGGCGTGAGTAACAGCGAGGCCCAGAACTGACTGCCCGCAGCCACCGCCACTGGCTTTACCCCCGCCAGCGATTTCTTCATCATACAAGCGCCCCAACCGTAACAACCAGCAGCACCTAACACAGCCAGTACCGGCACAATACTGAGCTGACTGCCCAGGGTTTTATCAAGGCTAATCACCACTACGCCAACAAACCCGCACATCAGGCCGACAATAGCGAGCTTACCAAGGCGTTCCCGCAACCAGATAAAGGCAAACATGGCAGCAAACATCGGCGCGGTAGCATTGAGAATAGCCAGTACCCCGCTTTGTAATTGCAGGCTGGCAAAGTTGAATAACGCAAAAGGCACAGCGGTATTTATTGCCCCCAGCAGACACATTGGCTTCCACAGTTTCACCATCTGCCGGCCACCACCGGTGATAAACAAGAAGGGCAGAAACACCAAGGTAGCAAGTGACGTTCTTAAGACTACCAGTGGCACTATGCCAAATTCAGGCGCAGCCACGCGCATAAAAATAAACGAGGCTCCCCAAATAGCGCCAAGGAGTACTAACGCTGCCAGTTCTCGCGATGTCACTTAAATGGCTCCTTCTAATGCCAGTAAAAACTGCTTTCTGGTTAAGCCGCCCGCATAGCCGGTTAATTTGCCATTGCTGCCAATCACCCGATGACAGGGCACAATAATGGTTAACGGATTCTTGCCGTTTGCCATGCCCACCGCGCGCGAAGCCGTTGGTTTACCAAGCCCATCAGCAATAGCACCATAACTTACCGTCTGGCCATAGGGTATTGCCTGTAACTGATGCCATACCTGCTGCTGAAACGCCGTGCCAGATGGATTGAGCGGCACGTTAAAGGTGGTCAGGCGTCCGGCGAAGTAAGCTTCGAGCTGCTCGCAACACGCCAGGGTAAGATCTGAAGGGCTTGCCTCAGCGGTCGATTCTGCCACAAAACGAATGCTGGTGATGCCCTTTTCATCCGCGCAGATTGCCATCAGTCCGCAAGGACTTTGCCAGTAACTGAGTGCCATTAGGTTTCTCCGGTGTGTTGATTGGCCAGTAGCCATAACTGAATGGTGAGGTAACTCCGCCACGGTGCAGCCAGCGATGCCTTAATGGCATACTGTTGTGCCTGACGGGCAACAATAAGATCTTTTTGCAGATAAATATCCGGCTCACTGCTACCTCGCAGTTTAATATATTGTAAGGTCCAGGGGCCAATGCCTTTAATGGCCAGAATCTCTCTGTCGTTAAACTCGCTCCCCGGATTTGCTGCCACCAGCGCAGCAAAGTCACGGATGGCCTGCTTTCTGGCCCCCGGCATTTTAAGCATATCCAGCGACGATGATGCCACTCGCTGCGGGGTAGGAAAAGTGTGGCCATAAGGCTGTTTTTCACCCAGTTCGTTACTCAAGCGCTGCAACTGCGTGATTGCCGCTTTGATGCTGATTTGCTGGCCTATAATCGCCCGGCAGCCGGCTTCAAACACACTCCACACACCAGGCAATCGCAATCCGGTAGCCTGTAGCTCAGGCGGCACTCCGGCATTGCTTAATGCCTGTCCGACACTATGCGGATCAGTATCCATATCCAGTACCCGGCGTAACGTGTTCAGTAACGGCTGCAAATGTTGCGGCCGGGTGAGCTGCGCTGTTATGCGGAAACCGCCCTGTTGTTCATCAAATGTGGCGCAAACAAAACCCGGTTCATTATCAATGTTAAAGGCGCGGTGATAACTTTGCGTATCAACGCTTTCGATATCCGTCAGCGCTCTTAACTGCAAAAAGTCTCTGACCTGTGGCCAGTTGTAAGGTAACCGTACCGGTAAAAACAGCGTCAGTTCAGATGCTATGGCCTGCCGCCCACCGGCCTTGCGAATATCGCCGGCGGTTAAGGCAAAATCCTTTTTTAAATGGCTTTGCAGGCTGCGGCTCGATTGGAACCCGCTGGCCAACGCTACGTCCTCAACAGACAAAGACGTTTGCTGTAATAAACGCTTAGCCAGCAATAACCGGCTGTGAAGCTGAAACCGTTTGGGTGACATACCTACTTCCCGGGTGATTAACTGCCCAAGATAGCGCTCACTGATCCCCAGGCGCTCGGCGATAACCTGCACCGTATTATCGAGTGACTCACTCAATAAGCGCATGGCACGTTGGGTGGTGGTACTCACGCCGCGCCAGGCAAATGAGCCCGGGGCGCTATCTGGCCGACACCGCAAGCAAGGACGATAGCCTTGCTCAATCGCCTGCTGGGCATAGTGATAGTAATCGACGTTTTTTTCATCCGGCAGACGGGCAGGACATACCGGCCGACAAAAAATGCCGGTGGTTTTTACTGCCACAAAAAACCGCCCGTCAAACCGGCGATCCCGGGATTTTCGGGCTTCAGAGTACTGTAGTTGCAAAGCAGGGTCGAGCATAGCAGTTCCGCGGCTGATTGACTTATGGCCATTGTAGCCTGCTTTACAGAACAGGTTGCGAAGAAATCGGAACTGACAGTAAACGCTGGATTATTCAGCTGTTACTTGCAATAAGTTGATCACTGTGCGGCCACCCCGCATAATAGCGACGATTATTTGACACAACAGTATTCACCCCACATTCCGGAGTTTTTGTTTGCTTTATTTGGACCTGCTGCGTCGGTACTGCTCTATCGCGCTGTGTGTAATGCTTGGATGCATTGTTAGTAACACCACGATCGCCGCCGACCAGTGGTTTGAAGACTATGCTGCCCAGGTGAAGCACGAGGCACGTAAATATAATGTGCCCGGTTATGCCATGGTGTTTTATCAGCAGGGCAAGTCGCCGGTAATTAAGGTCTATGGCAGAACCCACAGTGGCGGAAAGCCCGTCGACGAGAACACGGTGTTCCGCCTCGCTTCGGTATCGAAAACCTTTACTGCCGTACTGATGGCCAAGCTGGTGCGTCAGAATCAACTCGACTGGACCACCCCGGTAACCGAAATGAGCCCCACGCTGGGCGCCGCAGGCACGTTGAATCCGGGCATGACGCTGGGCCATATTGTTGGCCAGTCCAGTGGCTTTATGCCTAACGCCTATGACAATCTTATCGAAGCGAATTACCCGTTAAAGCGGGTACTCAATCAACTCGCCGGACTTGAACCCTTGTGCCAGCCAGGCGAATGCTACACTTATCAGAACGCGCTGTTTGGCGTGATCCAGGAGTACTTTGTCAGTCGCAATACGTCCTACCAGCGCCAGTTGCAGGAGCAAATACTCACGCCGCTGGGGATGGAAACTGCCAGCGCCGGCAAAGGCGGCTTACTGGCTTCCAGGCAATGGGCCCGCCCGCATATTGCTATTGCGCGAAACCGCTGGCGCGAAGGCCAGGTGGAAAGTAATTACTATCGCTTTACGCCTGCGGCCGGTGTGAATGCCAGCATCAACGACATGACCCGCTGGCTGCAGGCGATGTTACTGGAGTTTCCTACTGTGATTCCACAAGATGTAGTGACCGCAGTAACTACGCCGCGGGTACGCACCACCCGTGAGGTTTACCGCCGCGGCTGGCGTGACGATCTTAGCGATGCCCATTATGGTCTTGGCTGGCGAATTTATGATTATGCCGGTGAAGTCCTTAACTATCATGGTGGCTGGGTAAAAGGTTATCGCGCCGATGTATCATTTTCGCCGAAGTATAAAGCCGGCTATGTGATGCTCATGAACGCCGAGTCTAATCTCATAAACACCACCACGGCAGATTTCTGGGAAGCTTATTTTGAGCAGGCAAAGCGTCGCTCACCTGAGTAGTTTCCCGCCCACCACATCGCGGGCGGAACTGGTGTTATTTACCTGTTTTTAAATAGGTATAGCCGCTTAGACAGGCCTCATAAAAGTCTGTCCAGCGCACACCTTCACGGGGTTTGATATTGCCCGCAGTAACCTGCTTGTCGATCAACCGTTTCACATCGTAAGCCATGGCCTTGGGGTTGTACTGCATAATACTCAGTACATCTTCTACCGATGACCCTTTCACCACTTCTTCAATATAAAAATCTTCCGGATCGTCGTCGTAACTAAAAATATGTACTTCGTTCAGGCGACCAAACAAGTTGTGCATATCACCCATTACATCCTGATAAGCGCCGGTCAGGAACAGCCCGATGTAGTATGGTTCATTAGGCTTCAGCTTATGCATGGGTAACACATCGGTGATCTCGCGCCCCACGGTGAACTGGTCGATTTTACCATCGCTGTCGCAGGTAATATCAACCAGTGAGCAGTTAACATCCGGCCGTTCGTTCATTCGTGAGATAGGAACAACTGGCAGTAACTGGTCGATTGCCCAGGTATCGGCAGCCGACTGAAACACCGAGAAGTTACACAGGTACTGTGATGACAAGCTGTAATCAAGCTCCTGGAGTTCTTCGGGTACGTAGTCAGCGTGAGCATAGTACTCCTGCAAACGCACCATGATCTCCCAGTACAGGGTTTCAATTTTTGCCAGTTCTTCTAAAGAAAGAACACGCAGCTTGAATGCATCCAGCGCCTGCTCTTTGTATTGAGACGCATCGTTATACAGTTCCTGCATATTGGTTTGCTGGTCGAAGGTGCTGGCCATTTCGCGCATGTTCTTAACGAAATAATGCTCACCTTCAGCCTCGCTGGTGTCTACCCCTGCGCTGTTAGAGCGGATTTCACCCATGATCTGAGTGATTACGCAGCTGTGGTGAGCGGTAATCGCACGGCCACTTTCGCTTACCAGATTAGGATGCGGCACGCCTTCCAGGTCGCACACTTCCTTCATGCCGTAAACCACGTCGGCAACGTATTCCTGCATGGAATAGTTACGCGAGGATTCGCTGGTTGATGCGGTGCCATCGTAGTCGATACCCAGACCACCACCCACATCGACATAGTCGAGCGGGAAACCCATTTTATGCATTTCGGCATAAATGCGGCCGCCTTCGGAAATCGCCTCTTTTACCGAGCGGATGTCGGTAAGCTGACTACCTATATGAAAATGCAGTAGCTTCAGGCAGTGAGCCATGCCCTGCTCTTTAAGGTAACGGGCGGTATTGATAATTTCGGCAAAACTCAAGCCAAACTTGGCACGTTCACCACCGGAACTCTCCCACTTTCCACGGCCTTTAACGGTCATTTTGGCGCGAACACCAATTAAGGGTTCAATGCCCAGCTCCTTGGAGATTTTAACCAGTAGCAGTAGTTCTGAGTACTTCTCAACCACCACAACCATGCGGCGTCCGAGTTTGCGACCGAGTAACGCCAGGCGCATAAACTCTTCGTCTTTATCGCAATTGAGAACGTTTAACGACTCTTCATTGGTGTTAAGCGCCAACACGGTAATAAGCTCGGCTTTAGAGCCCGCTTCCAGACCATAGTTGTAGTGTTCGCCTACATCTACAATCTCTTCTACCACTTCACGCATCTGGTTCACTTTTACCGGGTACACGCCCTGGTATTCACCAGTATATTCAGCTTCAGCAATGGTATTGCGGAAAATGGTATTCAGATTGGCTACCTGGGAACGCAAAATATCATGAAAACGCACTACCACAGGTAGCTGCACGCCTTCCTGATGGATTTCTTCGATAACCGCTTTGAAATCGATTTGAATTGATGGATCTGATGGGTTGGGCGTCACCTTAATATTGCCGTTTTCACCAATGTGAAAATAGCCACCGCCCCAGCGGGAAACGCCGTATACACGTTCCGCCTCTTCAACAGACCACTCCTGAGAAGTTCCATCCATCGTTTACACCTTAATATTTTGCGAGCTGGTAAGAATGTTCGCAGCTGACGTACACATGGCGCGTATTATAACGGTCTTTGTCATCAGCGCTATGACAATTTACGCTTCCAACACTGACCCGGATTACTGCTTTTTTACGTATTAAGTCAGTATGATAG
>JAYZXK010000423.1:0-5239 GCA_036141415.1 Pseudomonadota bacterium | reverse complement strand
AGGATCTGGCAGATAAATATGAGGTATCCGCGGAGCGGGTTCGTCAGATTGAAAAAAACGCAATGAAGAAACTGCAGGCTGCCATGGCAGGCTAAACCAGTCTCTCTTCTAAAAAACAAAAAAAGCGCCCTGGTTGGCGCTTTTTTTGTTTGTGCAGGCTGATTATCAGCGTTGGTTAATCTTTAGTGATGGTGATATCCACCAGATCGGCTGCTTCACGGGCCGTGGCAACGGCAGACTCAATGGTTTCGCCTCGAGCCAGGGCTACTCCTAAACGGCGCTTGCCGTTGATAGTGGGCTTGCCGAACAGGCGTAAATCAGTCATCGGCTGACTGAGTGCCTTATCCAGATTGCTAAAACTGATGCGGTTGCCCTCACCAAAGCCGAGGATGACCGCTGAAGCGCTCGGGCCATAACAACTGACATTCGGTATGGGTAATCCCAGAATCGCCCGGCTGTGCAGAGCAAACTCTGACAGATTCTGCGAAATCAGTGTGACCATGCCAGTATCGTGTGGGCGCGGGGAAACCTCGCTGAAAATCACCTCATCACCACACACAAACAGCTCAACGCCAAACAGGCCATAGCCACCCAGTGCCCCGGTAATTTTATCCGCTATTTGTTGGGCGCCCGCCAGCGCCGCGTTGCTCATCGCGGTGGGTTGCCAGGAATACTGGTAATCGCCGTCTTTTTGAATATGGCCAATGGGCGGGCAGAATGTTATGCCTTGACGGGTACGCACGGTCAGCAGAGTAATTTCGTAGTCAAAATCCACATGCCCTTCAACTATCACTTTACCCGCACCGGCCCGGCCGCCTTCCTGCGCATACTGCCAGGCGTGTTCAATATCATCAGGGCCGGTTAGCCGACTCTGCCCTTTGCCTGAGGAACTCATGATAGGCTTTACAAAACAGGGATAGCCAATGGCCTCTATTGCGGCAACAAATTGCGCTTTATCGCTGGCGAAACGGTACGCCGACGTTGGCAGGCCCAGCGATTCTGCGGCCAGCGTGCGAATGCCTTCGCGGTTCATGGTGAGGTTAACCGCATTAGCGCTCGGTACTACGGTAAAGCCTTCCTTTTCGAGCTCAACCAGCTCTGCGGTAGCGATGGCCTCTACCTCCGGCACGATCAGATCCGGCGCTTCTTTCTCTACTACCTCGCGCAGTGCTTTGGCATCAAGCATGGAAAACTGATAGCTGCGATCGGCAACTTGCATGGCCGGGGCATTGGCGTAGCTGTCACAGGCAATCACTTCGCAGCCCAGACGCTGGCATTCAATCACCACTTCTTTACCCAGTTCGCCACTGCCCAGTAGCAGGACCTTTTTAGCCTGCGGTGTAAAAGGCGTACCTAATATTGTCATTTGCCGTCCTCTTTGGGTAATACCCAGTAGATACCGTGGAATTCCGCCACCGGCTGAGTATCGTCAAGCACTTCAACTTCCAGTTCCAGACGGCACTTCTTACCTTTTCCCAGCAGGGTGAATTTGCCTTTGAGGCGCTCAATATTACACACTGCGCGAGGCTTCATGGTGATGGGCTTATGATAGTGAATATTGCCATCGCCCAGCACGATATCGCCATCGAGACCTTTATTCTTAAGCTGCAGAAAAATCATCCCCCAGCCGGTTAAGGTGGCCAGCGAGAAGATACTACCAGCAAACATGGTGCCGTGGATGTTGATATTTTTGTTTAGTGAGGCCCGGGTTTCCAGTGACTTGCCGGTATACTGATGCAGCTTGATACCCATATGCTCAGTAATCGGGATAGTTTCGGTCCAGGTATTCTGGAGTTCCTGACACCATTCAGGGTGCAAAACCAGCAAGGAAAAATCGTCCAGCTTTTTAACCATTTGCTGGCGCTTTAGCAGGCCCAGCTCATTGGGCGCTTCCCGCTCTACCTTAAAGCCACAGGCCTGGAAGAAATCAATGGATATCTCCCGGCTGTTGGTAACGGCACGAATGGCGCCTAGTTCACGGGCCACCGCTTCCAGTGCGTTTAGCATAAACTGGCCAAGTCCCCGGCGCTGGTAATCGCTGTGTACTGCGATATGACGGATTTGTGCTTCTTCGGCGGTGTTTAAATGCACCCGCCCACAGGCAATAATATCGCCGTCATTGTTTACCACCATGCGGTGTTCGCTGACTTGCTCGTACTCGTCTCTTTCTGAGCCCGGAGGAAAATTCCATGGCTGGCGCAAGTACTGCCAGCGAAAATGATAATAAGCCGCCAATGCATCATCGGTTTGCGGTGTGACTATTTTGAACACAGCCTTACCTCAAATTAAATTAGGGCTCACATTAAATCTTAAGGCTCTATCAACAGCAAGAGGCGAACCGGAAAATTATGCCAATCCGCATAGAAGTTTACCCTCTCAGCGTTATCCCTGAGGGCTAAACGAAAACGACTTAGTTTACGACGCGTTCTATGCGGATTGGGACTACACCTGCAAATGGAAGGTGACCGGCCCATCATTGACTAACTGTACCTGCATATCGGCACCAAACTGCCCACTGGCAACCGGAATATCCAGGGCTTGTAACTGCTGGATAAAGGCTTCATACAAAGCGTTCCCCATCTCTGGCGTGGCACCACGGGAAAAGCCTGGTCGGTTTCCCTTGCGGGTGTCAGCGACCAGGGTAAACTGTGACACCACCAACACGGCGCCACCGGTTTGCCTGATATTCAGATTCATTTTGCCATCTTCGTCACTGAAAATGCGGTAATTTGTTAACTTAGTGGCGAGTTTCTCCACTTCAGTCTGGGTGTCATCTTTTTCCACCCCCAACAGGATGAGGATCCCCGGACCAATCTCGCCCACTGTTTCACCGGCTACGGTCACGCAGGCTTCGCTTACGCGTTGAATTAAACCAATCATAAAAATATTAGTGCTTTAAAAGAAATTGATGGGTTGCTGCTCGCAGTGCCATAGTAATTGCTGGTTCAGCACTGCTGTGGCCTGCACCGTCAATCAGGAGTAGCTCACTGTCTGGCCAGTATCGATGCAAGACATGGGCGCCCTGAGGTTTGCATACCGTATCACAGCGACCGTGAATTATCTTGCCGGGAATGCCAGCTAACCGGTGTACCTGCTGAAGTATCTCATTTTCGCTGATAAAACAGCGGTTCGCTATGTAATGCCATTCCAGCATGGCCAGGCTTAACACGGTAGGGTGGGCAGACTTTGGTTGCACCTGTATGCCTGGTGAATGAACCCTGGCAATGGCTTCCTCCCATTGATACCAGCGTATTGCTGCCTGATGGCGGCGGTGCTCATCCACCCCTGAAAATACTTCGCTGTAATGAGCCAGTACCGTGGCAAAACTGGTGGGGTTTTCAATTTCCTCAATAAAGCGCTGGTATGCATCCGGGTAGATTTGTGCTGCCCCGCCATTGGGGGCCAGAAACCACTCGAAATCTTCCTGCCGGGCTAAAAAGATACCACGCAGAATAAGCCCGCTTACGGTTTCAGGCTCGCTGATCGCCGCAAGCAAGGCCAGGGTGGTGCCCCAGGAGCCGCCAAACAGCAACCAGCGGGGAATACCGAGATATTCGCGCAGTCGGGTTATGTCGGCGAGTAAATCCTGGGTGGTGTTATGGGTCAGCGACAGATAAGGCTGTGAACGCCCACAGCCACGTTGCTCAAAGCCGATAACATGGTAGGCGCTGAGATCAAAAAAGTCCGTATACCGGGAGCCTAATCCGGCGCCTGGCCCGCCATGGATAACCAGCACCGGCACGCCGTTGGGATCACCATTTAGTTCATAGTAAACCTGATGGCCGTTAATGCTGTGAAGTAAACCATGTTGATAGCACACGCCGGACATAGACAAGATCTCTTACAAATCAGCAGGGTGAAATGATTGTATCTCAACCCTAATTCAATTAGTTTAAACAGTAAAAGAGTATTTAATCGGAGTTATCATGGCTGGACAAGGTTCTGGTGGCAATGTAATTGCCGCGATTTGTAGTTTCTTTATTCCTGGTTTAGGACAGTTGGTACAGGGCAGAATTATGGCGGCCTTGTTTTTCTTTGTGGTGTGTGCGGTAAGTTATGCCCTGGTAGCCACGGTCATTTTGTTCTTCATGTGGTTAGTTGGCGCAATATTTCATTTGTGGGCAATTATTGATGCGGCCAGATTCAGAGGTGTGAATTAACCATGAAGCGGTTATTGAAAGCCAGCCTGGTTGCATTGTTATTAGGCTCTGTGGCGGCTTGTCAGAGTGCCTATTACGCCGCCTGGGAGAAGGTGGGGGTTGAAAAGCGTGAGATCCTGGTCGACCGGGTAGAAGATGCCCGTGAATCTCAGGAAGATGCTGAAGAGCAATTTACCTCAGCGCTTGAGGAATTTTCGGCTCTCATCCAGTTTGATGGCGGCGATCTGGAAGAGGCGTATCAGTCTCTTAACGACCAGTACGAAGCCAGTCAGGCTGCCGCAGAGGACGTAACCAATCGTATTGATAAAATCGAAAGTGTTGCCGGGGCGCTGTTTGATGAATGGGAAGCTGAACTCGAAGAGTACAGTAACGCCAGTCTGAAACGCACCAGTAAACAAAAATTGTCGGAAACCCGAATCAAATACAACAAGATGGTGCGCGCGATGCGCAAAGTTGAGAGCAGTATGGAGCCGGTATTGCGTACGCTGCAGGATAATGTGCTGTTTCTCAAACATAACCTGAATGCCAGTGCCATTGGTGCACTGCAGGGTGAACTTAATGATATTGAGCGGGACGTTAAAACCCTGCTAACCGATATGCAAAGCGCCATTGCTCAGTCCAATGACTTTATCGCCGATATGACCAGCGATTAACCCAACTTAGTCGACCTTTCATCGCAATTCTTATTACATAAGTAGTAAGAATTGTTCTCAATCAATACCCCTGCCTGACAACTTATGCATGATTGCCACCAGTGAGAATAGAGGTGGTAGTGATAAATTGCTATGAATGCATTGGTTGCAAAATTAAAGAAGCTGTCTGATTTTGTTGGTCAGACCCGCGGACAGGAATATTTCGAACTGTTAGTGCTGGCGTTGTCAGAAATCATCGAATGTGATTTCGTTTTCATTGGGCAGCCCAACAATCAGGCTAACCGTTGTTCAACGGTGGCGGTATCCGCCTTTAGCCGGGTTGAGGAAAACTTTACTTACGAGCTAAAAAATACGCCTTGCGAGGCGGTCACTAATTCCGGTGTATGTTGCTATCAAAGTAAGGTTGCGGAGCTTTACCCTAAAGAC
>JAYZXK010000422.1:0-5970 GCA_036141415.1 Pseudomonadota bacterium | reverse complement strand
CATATCAGTGTAATCAAGCTCGGTCATTACGTCCTGGCACACGTTATTAATAATCCCTATCTGGCGCGGTGAAAAGGCCGTTTTCCACTTGCTTAAACTCGACTTTTCAATGGGTTTTTGGGTGTTCATATTGGAACGGTTCTGACCAAACTCCAACGGTTTTTTGTAATACTCAAGCATACCGTTATCAAAGTCTACGCCCAAAAATTCGCAGATTCGGGTTAATGCCTGTTGATTGTTCTCGATCAGATTTTCATAAGTAAACCATAGACATCGGTGCTGGTGCGCACGACAAAACTCCAGTTGTGTGGTGACTTCGTCCTGCCAGCGCAAAGCACCGGTATAAGGCGTAGTACCAAGCCCCCAGGCATTGTCGATATAAGAGGCTACCACAGCACGGGGATCGCGAATAATAACGATAAATTTGCTTTGCGGATAATGTTCAGCCAGCTCATCCAGATGCGGCGTTAACATCGGATCTTTCCAGCCCCACAGAACACCTTTCGATTCCAGCGACGAGACATCAATAGAATACCGATCCCGAAGTCGCCCGGTGATTCTGCCGTGCAAGACTTCAGTCGTGTAAGGTTTATCAAAAACACCATAGGTACCCATTTCATTTTGAATAAATAAACCTGGATGTGCCGACAGCATTCTGGTTAAAAGCGTGGTGCCAGAACGTTGCGTACCAATAATAAAAATGGGCTGTTGCATTGATAAATAACTCAAATTAAGAAGTGGTTATATCTTGCTTTAAGAAACCGGGCACTGCAAGTTACATGTCTACTTTCCCGAAAGACCTCTAAAAGTATCAATCTGTTGCGTACAGGACACTGATTACAGTAGCGTTAACACAATGCTGATGATAATACCCGTGATGACAAGCTGTACAAGGCAAAATCCCATAATATCTTTGGCTTTTAAACCCGCAATAGCCAGTACCGGCAACGCCCAGAATGGCTGGACCAGGTTTGTCCAGGCATCTCCCCATGCCACCGCCATGGCCACCTTACTTACATCGGCCCCCAGTTCGATGGCTGCCGGTAATACTACAGGCGCCTGTACAGCCCATTGACCACCGCCAGAAGGGATCAGCATATTGACCACCCCTGCACTTAAAAAGCTGTAGAGCGCCAGTGTATCCGCGGTGGCTGTGCTAATTAGCCATTGGGATAAATCCCTGGCGAGGTCAGATTGAACCATTACTGCCATTATTCCCGCGTAGAATGGAAACTGCAGCACAATCCCGCTCGCGCCCTTGATCGCCTGCTGCATGCTATGCAGCAACCGTTCAGGCGTTCCGTGCAGAACAATAGCCAGAAATAGAAACAAAAAGTTAATAATATTCAGATTGAGCGTACCACCTTCGACAAAGTACATACCAAGATACGTAATGCCTGCCAGTCCGACGAGTTGCGCCAACAGTGGGTTACGTTCCAGCTTTTCTGCTGGCCGTATTGCAGTTAATGGTTTTGATGTTTCAGGCTCATCCAGCAGTTCAGGGTCAACATATACCCGGTCAGCCTCTGCTGGCATCATTGCTCTGTTGACAATCGGTAGTATCACTATCATGAGTACCAGCAATATCAGATTTAACGTTGAGAACAGCGTTTCGCTGGTGTTGATGATACCAATCAGATCTTCTGTAAAGTGGCCGGGAGTAGCGATGGTCAAAGGAATGGAACCGGCCAGGCCCCCATGCCACACCACAAAGCTTGAGTAGGCACTGGCAACTAATAAGCGGTAATCGACCTTCACTCTCCGCGCAATTGCTTTGGCAAATAATGCGCCAACAACCAATCCAAAACCCCAGTTAAGCCAGCTGGCCAGCATAGATACCAGTGTGACCAACAGGATAGCTTTACCCGGTGAAGCGGCTAAACGCGCGATCGCATTCAGCGCGCTTTTGATTATTGCTGTGCTCGCCAGCATGTGACCTGACACCAGCACCAGCAGCATTTGCATAGAGAAGGTAAGCAGACTCCAGAATCCGGTTCCCCAGTACGTTAAAACCTGCGTCACGGGTTGTTGTTGCAGCACCACTGCCGCCCCAATAACCACAAGGGTTAAGGCCAGAACAAAAACAAAAGGATCAGGTAGGTATTTTTCTACCAGATTGACAAAAGGTTTCGCAGCAGCGGCTAGCATCGTAGAGGTATCCTTATAGCCTTGTTTTTATTAAGTTCGCTGGTGTATTACTGTAGCGTCAGATTACGCCTCCGGCCACTGCTGATTGCCTTTCAGGCATTGTGCAGAACTGCTCCCCCTTGCCAGCCGATTCTATTTAGCGGTCGGCTTGTCGTTTTCGGCTTGCCAGGCCAAAATCGCTTCTTCTGCCGCTCGAAAGGCCTCAATCCCGGCTGGCATGCCACAATACACCGCAGAATGTAGCAGGACTTCCTGTATTTCAGCCACGCTGCAACCGTTGCGCAGTGCTCCTCTGACATGCCCTTTAAGCTCAGTAGAGGCTTTCAGCGCTGCCAGCGTGGCAATAGTCACCAAACTGCGGGTTTGTTTATTAATGCCTTGGCGAACCCAGGTTTCACCCCAGGCATTGCGGATCACCATATCCTGTAGGGGCTGACTAAACTCAGAAGCGTTATTCATGGCCCGGTCAACGTGGGTATCGCCCATTACCTCACGCCGTATTTTCAGCCCCTGTTGATAAGTGTCATTGTTTTTGCTCATATCGCCTCCTGCTTAACGGGTTGTTGCTCAGGTTGATTGACCGTATACAATAAACCAAAGCGATAGTTGCCCTGTATAGCACGTTGGTACAATATGCCTGCGGTTAATAACAGGGCAAGAAACTCAGCCGCAGGTCCGGCATACCAGATCCCCCATTCACCCCATATTAACGGCAACACAAAAATTAAAGGCAAAGCAAACAGGTAAGTTTTGGCAATACTTAAGATACCAGCCCGTCGGGCGTCACCGATACTTTGAAAATAAAAGCTGATCAGCATTAACGGGCCCAGCAGGAATAGCGCCAGGCTCACCACAGGCAGCAATCTGGCTATTTCACTGGTTACCGCCGGGTCCTCAACAAATAGCAGGCCAATATCGGCGCGCAGCCACCACAGCAATGCTTCGGTTACCAAGCCGTAAAGCAGAGCAACGCCTACGGCAATACACAAACTGCGATTAGACCGCTGATATTGCTCCGCACCAACGTTGTTACCTACAATACTTTGCATAGCCAGCCCCAGTCCCAGTAAGGGCAAATAAATAAAGGTCATTACCCGGGTGATCACGCCATAGGCGCTAACTGTCACTTCGTAGCTGTCGGGCAGCCATTGCTGCAAACTAAACAGAATCGCCCCCGATGTAAGTGCTACGCCAACATAGGTCAGGCTCGATGGTGCGCCCAGAGACAAAAACTCGCGCCATCGGTTACGTACCATTGTTAAAGCAAAAAGTGGTAGCCCGAGACGGTTTTTGTGACTGCGGCGAAACCCCCACACCGCACACAGTGCAATGATTTGCGCGGCAATGGTGCCATAGGAAGAACCCGCCACACCCAGTTCGAGCAGCACGATAAAGACGTAATTCATCACGCCGTTCCCCACCGTGGTTAACAGCGAAACCAATGCGATAAAACCAATATGCCCTTCACTACGCAGACTGTCTGAGGCGACTCCCAGCCAGAAAATCAGCGGCGCACCGAACATGATGATACTCATATAGGTAAAACTCATTGCTGCCTGCCCCTGAGTACCATTGTTACTGGCCAGCGCCAGTGCCTGACCGGTCAGGCTGAATACCGTCAGCAGAATAACGCTGATAACCAGCGCCAGAGTAAGAGCCTGGGCATAAGCGTTGCGCGCTTCGTCATACTTGCCTGCACCGCTAAGGCGGGCCATCACACTGGCAAAACCGCTGGCAATCCAGGTCGATAGTGCAATCAGCACCATAAACAATGGAAACATCGCGGTCACCGCCGCCAACGCATCGGCTCCCACAAAAACACCGATAAAATAAGCATCCACCAGATTTAGCGAACCACTCACCACCATCATCAGAATAATCGGCAGCGCGGTTTTCAGAAACACCCGTGTTAACGGCGGGCTAACGTAGGGGTTGTGGCTAGTTTGTTCCGTCATGGTGGTCATTTCCTATGCTAAGCAAGCGGTTAAACTTGTCCTGATATATTGCCTGCAGCGCCTCGGGCCAATTACCTATCGCCTGCGAAAAAGCCGCTTCGTCGAGGCGATATAGTGCCCGGGAGGCCGCTTCAAAGCCGGCTTCATCCTCAAATACACGCATCATACTGTACAGCTGATCCTGCTTAATGCGTCGTTCCTGCGCCGGTGTCATGCTGCTCATAGCCGAATCAATCAGGCGGCGCAAAGTGGTAGAGGCGCCCCCTCGTTGTACCGACAACCACTCCCAGTGCTCAGGGAGTAAGGTGACTTCTTTTGAGATCACGCCCAACTTAGGTCGGCCGCGTTTTTTAGCCGGCGGTACCAGTGCAGCAGGCAGGCGCTTGATCACCTCTTCGGCATCGCCGCGCCAATCGATGTCCACACGTTTACCATTTTCCAGTTTAAATAAATAAGGCTCGGCGTCGGGGAACTGCCTCAGTGCGTCGCGGATAACCGCCGGCAAATCTCCCTGAGCGATCAGCGACTTATTATGAATGGCGATATAGGTGTTACTCATGACTTTACTTCCAGATTAATTTTACCTGGGTAAAAATAACACCCGCTCAAATATAGATCAATATTACCCGGGTAAAATTAAGCAAATAATAAAGGGGTCAGAAAATAAAGGGGTCAGATTACATTATTGTCTTAGCAATAATGTACTCTGACCCCTTTATTTTCCCTCAGTCAAACCAATGACGGGTGCGGTTGGCTAACCAAACTAACGACAACATCACCGGCACTTCCACCAACACGCCTACCACGGTAGCCAGTGCCGCACCGGAATGCAGACCAAACAGCGAAATGGCTACCGCAACCGCCAGTTCAAAGAAATTAGACGTACCAATCATACACGCCGGGGCGGCAACGTTATGGGGTAGCTTAAGTTGTTTGGCAATAAAATAAGCAATGGCAAAAATACCATAGGTTTGTATTAACAGCGGGATTGCAATTAACACAATGGCCTGAGGCTTATCCAGAATGGTTTCTGACTGAAGGCCAAACAGCAGTACTACGGTAGCCAGCAAACCAATGATCGACCAGGGCTTCATAGTTGACAGAAACTGGTTCAGGTGCGAGTGATCATCCCCTTTGTCGAGTTTTTTACGGGTTACCGCGCCGGCCACCAGCGGGATTAATACGTACAACACCACCGACAACAATAAAGTATCCCAGGGAACGGTGATATTGGTTACGCCAAGCAGCATACCGGCAATTGGCGCGAAGGCGAAAATCATAATAATGTCGTTAATCGACACCTGTACCAGGGTGTAATTAGCATCCCCTTTAGTTAACTGACTCCACACAAATACCATTGCGGTGCAGGGCGCAACGCCTAACAAAATCATCCCGGCAATGTATTCGGTTGCCGTTTGCGGATCGACCCAGTCGGCAAATAGTCCTTTAAAAAATAACCAGCCCAGCAACGCCATGGTAAAGGGCTTTATTAACCAGTTAATGACCAGGGTTAGCGCCAGACCTTTAGGTTTTTTGCCCACGTCTTTTAACGAGGAAAAATCAATCTGCACCATCATCGGGTAGATCATCAGCCAGATAAGCACCGCAATGACCAGATTAACGTGGGCGTACTCAATACCGGCGATAACCGCGAACATGCCCGGTGCCAGGCTACCCAGCACGATGCCGAAAATAATCGCGAGTCCGACCCAGACTGATAAATAACGTTCGAATAATCCCATTACCTGACTCCTTAAACAGACCGCTGGTTAACCCGCTCACTGAGCTTCTCGGCAGACTCCACGCGCTCTGAATAACGGTCGACAAAATAGTTCTTATTGGTGCGTAGCAGCAGGGTGAATTTCAT
>JAYZXK010000421.1:0-4330 GCA_036141415.1 Pseudomonadota bacterium | reverse complement strand
GAAAACACCGACCCAAACTATGTAAAACTGCAATTAGATTTGGGTTGGGTGGCCGTTGCCGATATTGCTCCGCTGGAAGCACTGCAAAAATATGGCAATCGGGTTATTGGCTGTCATTTGAAAGACCGTGATTACAGCGTTCGGGTTACCCCGGGTGAAACCGACAGGCTGATACCAGAAGCGCTACAAGTGAAGGCCCCTGGCCAGGGTGGTATCGACTTCACGCCAATTCTTGCCCATCTGGATAAACATAATATCCAAAATCGTTATGTTGAGGTAGACGTTACTGCGCAACCATTTGAAGATGCAAAGTTTGGCCTCGCCCATTTACAAAAATTGTGTCGCTAAGCAACACCTAACAGGTGAGCAATAGAGAACAGGTGGGCCGCAGGCCCACTGATTATCCTAAGGCCGCCCGCGCGATAGCTAAGTCTTCCTCGGCACTACCGCCGGAAATGCCAATCGCGCCGATTTGATTATCACCAGCAAAAATAGGCACCCCACCATTAAACCCCATCAGATTATCGTTAGACAATTCAAAACCGGTGAGCTGTTCACTGCGGATCAGCGCCCCCAGCTGCCCCGATTCCAAGGGAAACAAGGCCGAAGTTCGGGCTTTTTTAATCGCGATATCCACCGATCCCAAAAAAGCGCCGTCCATTCGTTCAAAAGCCACCAAATGGGCACCGTTATCAACAATGGCAATACACACTTTGATGCCAAGCTGTTCTGATTTACTGATAGCATCGGCGATATGGCAACGCGCCGCCGCAAGAGTCATGGATCTGTTCATAAGCATTCCGTAATCGAATTTTGCTTACCATGCCCAATTTAACTCACTGATTCAATTTACAAATTTGTAGAGTAATCTGTTACTACCTGGTGCCATAATGTTTGCGCTGCTACTGCCATTGCGCCGCGATTAGCTCGCACCATCCCTACCCGTTTTACCAGTGGACTACCTTCTATGTCACGGCAAATCAGCCCTTTACGTAGCATTTGTTCGAGGCATAACGACGGTACCACGGAGATGCCCATGCCGTGAGCGATAAGCTGACCAATGGTGCCGTACTGGCCTGTCTCTGCCACAATATTGAGCTGGCCATACTCGGCGGTCATCATCTCTGTCCACTGCCTGACGCTGGAACCCCGGTTAGGGGATATAAATGGTTGGCTGACGATATCTTCAAGCGTAATGGTTCGGCTGGCGCCAAGTGGATGATCAGCAGGCATCACGGCCACAAAACGGTCGGTAAACAACGGGAAAAACTCCAGGTTGTCCTTACTTTCCGGTTCGAAACAAAATCCAATGTCTACCCGGCCAGACAGAACAGCCTGCAGGGTTTCTTCCATGATCACATCGAGTATCCGCACCCGGATATTGCTGAATTGCTGATGAAATCGAACCAGAATGCCCGGCAGTTTAGACTCCGCAAAAGATGGCATTGCTGCGACAGCGAGGCGCCCCTGAGCCATAGCAAACAGATTCTGTACGCCTTCCACCGCGTCATCCCAGTCGTGAAGTACGCGCCGCGCATGAGGCAAAAAGGTTTCGCCTTCAGGGGTGAGCTGTACCCGCCGGGTTGTACGGCTAAATAACTGACCGCCCAGTTGCTGTTCCATTTTTTTAATCGAACTGGATAACGCGGGTTGGGTCACAAACAGTTTTTCAGCTGCTTCGGCAAAGGTGGCAGATTCCGCCACACATAAAAAGGCCTGCATATTGCGATACGAGATACTCATATTAATAAATTTTATTTATCAAAAGTGATATTTAATCAATTTTACAAAATTTTAACCCTGATTGATACTAGCGGTGTTCATTACTTAAAGGAGAGTATGCTATGTCTGGTTTCGATAAAGTCGTATCCAGTTACGAAGCCGCGATGGAAGGGTTAGAAGATAACATGACCGTCATCGCCGGTGGATTTGGCCTGTGTGGTATTCCTGAGGGCAGCATTGCCCAAATCAAAAAAATGGGAACCAAAGGGCTGACAATCGTATCGAATAACTGTGGTGTTGATGGCTTTGGTCTGGGCATTCTGCTCGAAGATAAGCAAATCAAGAAAATGATTTCATCCTATGTCGGCGAAAACGCATTGTTCGAACAGCAGTTGCTTAACGGCGAGTTGGAAGTAGAACTGACGCCACAAGGCACGCTGGCCGAAAAAATGCGCGCTGGCGGTGCAGGTATCCCGGCGTTTTATACCGCAACCGGTTACGGTACGCCGGTGGGTGAAGGCAAAGAAGTTAAAGAGTTTAATGGCCGCCCTTATATTCTTGAGGAGTCCATCACCGGTGACTTCGCTATTGTGAAAGCGTGGAAAGCAGACCGTTACGGTAACTGTATTTATCGCCACACTGCACAAAATTTTAATCCAATGGCCGCAACAGCCGGTAAAATCACCGTAGTAGAAGTGGAAGAAATTGTAGAACCGGGTACATTAGATCCGGCTCACATTCACACGCCGGGCATTTATGTGGATCGGGTTATCCAGGGTACGTTTGAAAAACGTATCGAACGTCGCGTAACGGCTAAATAGGAGGCAGTCATGGCATTAACAAGAGATCAGATTGCGATGCGCGTGGCGCAGGAATTTCAGGACGGTAACTATGTCAACCTGGGGATTGGTATCCCTACGCTGGCCGCGAACTATGTGCCAGACGGTATCAGCGTTATGCTGCAGTCAGAAAATGGCTTGCTGGGCATGGGCCGTTACCCTACCGAGGAAGAAGTCGACGCGGATATGATCAACGCAGGTAAAGAAACCGTGACGGCGATTACCGGCGCCTCCATTTTCAGCTCAGCAGAAAGCTTTGCCATGATCCGTGGCGGGCACGTGGACTTTACCGTTCTCGGTGCCTTTGAAGTAGACGTAAATGGTAACATTGCCTCGTGGATGATCCCCGGCAAACTCATTAAAGGTATGGGCGGCGCAATGGACCTGGTAGCCGGCGCGAAAAACATTATTGTCACCATGACCCACGCCGACAAGCATGGTAACTCCAAGTTATTGCAGGAATGTACCCTGCCACTGACCGGTGTTAACTGTATTACCCGTATCATCACCGACTTAGCAGTACTGGAAGTTAAAGACGGCGCGTTTTACCTGCGCGAAAGAGCGCCTGGCGTTACGGTAGATGAGATCAAAGAAAAAACCGCCGGTAAGCTGGTGGTAGAAGGTGATGTGCCGGAAATGGCCTTCGCCTGATTGCAATTCACTTGATAGCTGACAAAGGGGCAACCGTACAACACGGCTTGCCCCTTTTCTTTTTGGCTTGTGCCTTTACTCAGGTACGTAATCAGGGATAATAGGCGCGGATCTAAACCGGAGCGAAGCAACCTTGTTAATTACTGATTTACCTGTACACCATACCCTTATCAGCCGCATAGAAGATAAAGGCTTTACCGAACTTACCGAAGTTCAGGAAAAAACCATTCTGCCGGCCCTGCTGGGTAAGGATATTATTGCCTCCTCCAAAACCGGTTCTGGTAAGACTCTGGCGTTTTTAATTCCCGCCGTGCATCGCTTGCTCACGCAAAAAGCGTTAAGCCGACAAGATCCCCGTATTCTTATTCTTGCCCCTACCCGCGAACTGGCCAAACAGGTGTTTGGTGAAGCAAAGTGGCTGTGCCAGAAGAAAAACCTGGCCACTGCATTAATCGTAGGCGGCGATAACTATAACGATCAAACCAAGGCGTTACGCCGAAATCCGCATATTATTGTGGGTACACCGGGCCGGGTAGCCGATCATTTAGAAGATAAAAGCTTCTTTATTAATGGCCTGGAAATGCTGATTTTCGATGAAGCCGACCGCATGCTCGATTTGGGCTTTGCTCAGGCGCTGAATATGATTAACCGTAAGGCCGATCACCGTAAACGCCAGACCATGTTGTTCTCGGCCACTATGGATCACGTTGAGCTCAACCACGTGCTGGATTCATTACTTAAGGCACCGGTGAGAGTAGCCATAGGCAGTGCCACGGCAGAACATACCGACATCAGCCAGACGCTGTATTTTGCCGAGAGCATTGAGCATAAAGATGCCCTGCTCTGCGATCAGTTAACCAATAACACTTATAACCAGGCGATCGTATTTACCGCCACGCGGGATGATGCAGAACGCCTCAGCACCATGCTGGGTGAAAGCTTACCAACCCGCACCTCGCAGCCACTCAGGGGCGATTACGCCCAGTCAAAACGCTCGTTGGTGATGAACGAATTTGCCCGTGGTCAGTTTGATATCCTGGTCACCACCGACGTGGCCTCCCGAGGGCTTGATTTATCAAAAGTGGGCCTGGTAATAAACTATGACATGCCCAAACATC
>JAYZXK010000420.1:0-3982 GCA_036141415.1 Pseudomonadota bacterium | reverse complement strand
GAACCGGTCTGAGCGGGATTTTAGCGCTTTTTCGATCCAGCCCAAGGCAAGTTTACGTAACAGCTTAAACTTCATGATTTATTGCTAACGCACTGATATAAAGCGCATGTTAGATTTAACCCCTGAGTTGGGGCATAATCGCAGAACATAAACAGGGTTCCTATATGTTTGATTTTTGTATTAATGGTGCTGGCATGGTGGGCGCCGCTTCTGCGTTAGGGCTGGCACAGCAGGGTTATCAGGTAGCGATTATAGAACAGCGTCCGCCGCAGCCTTTTGAGGCCGCACAGCCGCCGGATTTACGCATGTCAGCCATCAGTGTGGCATCGGTAGACTTACTGCGCGCGCTAGGGGCCTGGCAACACATTGAAGCTATGCGGGTACGCTCTTACAGTGAGTTATCCGTGTGGGAGCGGGCGGATTGCCGAACCGATTTTACCGCCAGTGAGGCCGGGTTTGAACGCCTGGGCTACTTCGTGGAAAACCGGCTGATTCAGTTAGGTTGTCATCAGGCGCTGAAAGACTTTGATAACGTTACCTGGTACTCACCGGCGCATATTGCCGGCATTAAGCGTTCTGCCAGCGCCGATGAACCAGTGATTATTCGCCTGGAATCCGGTGACGAAATTACCGCTAAATGGCTGATCGGGGCCGATGGCGCCGAATCCCAGGTGCGTCAGCTCGCCGGGATTGGTATTTCAGGCTGGCAGTACGCGCAGCAAGCCATGGGCATTATTGTGGAGTTTACTCAGCCGGTGGCTGATTGTACCTGGCAGCAATTTACCCCGCATGGCCCCCGGGCATTACTGCCGATGCACGAGAATTACGCCTCGCTTATCTGGTACGACAGCCCCGAGCGTCTGGCCGCACTAAAAAAACTATCGCCAGCCCAGTTAAAACAGGCTATCGAAAACGACTTTCCGCCCTTAGGCGATGACTTTACGGTATTGAATAAAGCCGCCTTCACCCTTATTAGAAGACATGCTAGTGAGTATGTGGTGCCAGGCGTTATTCTGGTAGGGGACGCAGCGCATACCATTAATCCATTGGCCGGGCAGGGCGTAAACCTGGGGTTTAAGGACGTGGCCTGCCTGTTGACTCAAACCGCCAATGGCCAGGCGAACGGCGAGGACTTTGCTGCTCGCTTACGAACCGGTTATCAGCAGCCCCGTCAGCGCGATAATGCACTGATGATGTCTGCCATGGATGGGTTTTATACCACCTTCAGTAATGATCATACGCCGCTGAAATGGTTGCGCAATGGCTTGCTAAAACTGGCGCAACATACCGGGCCAATAAAGGCTCAGGTACTCAAATACGCAATGGGATTAGCTTAATGACCATACTTTATATTATTGGTATTTTATTTTTAGCACTGGTGATTATTGTGCCACTGCTGGAAAAGTCGAAATGGCGAATGAGCGGAGAGGACATGTCCAAACTAACCCGCTGGTTCTGGCCGCTATTAATGATTCTACTGGTTGCTCAGTTAATCAAAATGCTGGTGACTTAGGCCGGCCAGGTTGGGCGCAGGTGATATTACTGCGCCCACTCACCGCTTAAATCACTAACAATTTTATCTACCATCCAGCTCAGGCTTGCCGGTGTTTCCACAGTAGTTGCCAGGGTTCGCATGGCAATAAACTGACCCTGTAACCACACCGCTGCGCGTTCAACCGGTATATCGGTGGCCAGCTCACCCATACTCCTTGCTTTTAAAATCACCGTCTGAAAGGCTTCTCTCAACTGTGCTATCGCAGCTTGTAATTCGCTTTTCACACCTTCTGGTAGTTCCGCCCAATCGGCCTGGGTTTTCACAATCAGGCACTGAATTTTATGGGCGGCGCTGTCTTCTACCGTTAAAGGGAAAAGCAGAAATTCACGCAGCTGTTGCAATGGCGTATCGCTGTTTGCCACGGCCATAATCTGACCATGCAGAACGCCGGTGTAATGGTTAAGCACCTCAAGATACAACCCTTCCTTACTGCCGAAAGCGGAATAAATGCTACCAGGGCGTTTATCCAGCGCCGTTTGCAGGTCTCGCATGCCGGTGCCAAGGTAACCTTTTAACCAAAAGACCTCGGTTGCCTGTTGAATACTTTGCTCTCGTGGATAACTCATTCATCTACCTTATAAGTAATGATTTGAACGATCGTTCAGATAAAGCTTGAACGATCGTTCAGGTTGGCGTTATGGTAAAACTTCACCAACCAAAAATAAAGGACCGCTATGACAGATTTTACCATTCACACTAAAGACAGTGCACCAGAAGCTTCGCAATCGTTGCTGGACGTTTCTATTAATGCATTCGGCATGATACCTAATTTACACGGCGTCATGGCAGAATCCCCAGAACTGCTGGAAAGCTATCAGATTTTACATAATAAGGCGCTCAACACCTCCTTCAGCCCTGAAGAGCTCACTGTGGTTTGGCAAACAGCCAATGTGGAGCACGAATGCCACTATTGCGTACCGGCGCATACAGGCATTGCTAAAAGTATGAAAGTGGACGACAGCATTACCGACGCGCTTAGAAATAAAACGCCGTTACCGGAAAAGCTGGAAGTATTACGCGATACAACCAAAGCGATTCTGCTCGACCGCGGAAATCCTGAAGCGAGCCAATTAAAAGCGTTTTTTGATGCGGGGTTCACTAAACAACAATTGTTGGAAATTATCCTGGTGCTAGCGCAAAAAGTGATGAGTAACTATGTTAATCATCTGGCGGATACACCAGTAGATAAAGCCTTCGCAAAATATGAGTGGCATCCTGCCTAAAATTAAACAGGGCCTGATGCCTCAGGCCCTTTTTTAATTACCAGATACCGTCTTCGGTTTTACCCTGAATCTCACAGTCACCGGTTTTGTATTCCGGTGTTTCGCCACGCTCACGTTTATTAAAGTAATCCTTACTGATACTGACGATAGTGGGTGTCATCCACATGATGGCAATAATATTGATCACTGACATTAAGCCTAACGCCATATCTGCCGCCGCCCACACTTCCGGTAAGGCGGCCCTTGAGCCCCAGAATATCATCGCCAGATAACCGCAGGTATAAACGATGCGGCCCATTTTGTTATCGAGCTTAAACATATGCAGGTTACTTTCGCCGTATGCATAGTTGGCTACCACAGAGGTGAACGAGAAGAAACAAATGGCCGCAGCAACGAAATCTGCGCCACCGGCACCAATATGGGTTTCCATAGCAGACTGGGTTAAACGGATCCCTTCCATCTGTTCACTGCTGGAGCCACCGGCAAGTAATATAATAAAAGCCGTGGCCGTACATAACACCATGGTGTCCAGAAAGACGCCAAGCATTTGAATGTAGCCCTGGGAAACCGGATGATTCGGATTAGGCGCAGCACTCGCAGCAGCGTGAGGTACGCTGCCTGAACCGGCTTCGTTAGAATATAAACCACGCTGGATACCGTTTTTCACTGCCGCACCCATGGCACCGGCGCCAGCTTCCTGTAAACCAAAGGCAGACTGAATAATATTCATCAGCATGGTAGGTAGCTCGGTAATATTGATAGCACACACCAGTAGGGCAGCAAGTACGTAACTGATGCCCATAAATGGCACCACCCATTCTGCAAAGCGGGCAATACCGCGTAAACCGCCCACTACAATGAGCGCCGCCAGGGCGATAATCGCCATTCCTGAATAGCTGGTGGGAATGCCGTAGGCGGCATTCAACGCATCGGTGATGGTATTGGCCTGAACGGCGGAAAAGATAAAGCCATAACCTAAGAATAAGCACAGTGAAAACGCCACGGCCAGCCAGGTTTTATTCAGACCCTGCTTAATGTAATAAGCCGGTCCGCCACGGAATTCGCCGTGGTCATCTTTAACCTTGTACAACTGGCCCAGCACACTCTCGGCAAAGCCGGTTGCCATACCCAGTAGCGCGATAACCCACATCCAGAAAATACTGCCGGCGCCACCTAAAGAAATAGCCACAGCCACACCTGCCAG
>JAYZXK010000419.1:0-3867 GCA_036141415.1 Pseudomonadota bacterium | reverse complement strand
GTTTGATAATGCTGTAGTCACATACCTTGCTGCTACCGGTTTTTACAAACTCAGAAAGTGGGTAGGTGCGATTTTCTGCCGGTTCATGAAATTCGATATCCAGGTTGCCATTACGGTCGTTAAACATTACCGAAAACGCATCCCACTCAGTGCTAAGGTTAGTAACGTTATTTAAACGGGCATTTAGACGGTGAATATTGTCTTTATCGAAACCGCCAGTAACCTGAACTTTTTGAGCGACAAGGAAGGTATTAGTACGAGCTTTGATAATATCCTGCCAGTAACGCTCAGCATCTCTTGCCGCTGTTGAGCTGTCGGCTTTGAGTTTTTGATAAGCCACAAAATAATGCTCCAGCTCTTCTTGCAACTGGCTTAACTGTAAGGTTAACAACTCTATTTCTTGTTGGGATACGCCAAGTTGAGCTGTTGCCTCGTCGGCATTTTGTTTGGCCGCGGCTTGGGCTGTTTTAGCGTCACTCAATGCTTTAGTTGCGGCCTGTTCTTTGGCGAACACCTGCTCCAGTTCTTCTTGAAGCTGACTGAGCTGCAGAGTCGCCAATTCCAGTTCAGCGCATGTTTCGTTATATTTAGTATCAGATTGGCTGGCTTTTGATTTTGCCTGCTCAGCTTCTGCTTTGGCGCTTTGTAATGCCGTTTGCAGAGTTTGCTCGTTGGCAGACACACTTTCCAGCTCTTCCTGAAGCTGACTGAGTTGCAGAGTCGCTAATTCCAGTTCAGCGCAGGTTTCGTTGTATTTAGTATCGGATTGGCTGGCTTTTGATTTTGCCTGCTCAGCTTCTGCTTTGGCGCTTTGTAATGCCGTTTGCAGAGTTTGCTCATTGGCAGACACACTTTCCAGCTCTTGCTGTAATTGACTTAGTTGTTGTGCGACTAACTTTAGCTCTTCCTGGGCCTCTGTGAGCGCCTTGCTTTTTACATTAAGCTGCTCGGCTTGTGTTTTCTCTTTCTCGACAGATTGCTGTAGCTCTTCTTCGAGTGTTTTTTTGTTTTGTATAAGCTGTTCGAGCTCTTGCTGTAACTGGGAAACCTGCAGGGTGGCCAACTCAAGCTCATTTTTTTGTTCTACTGCTTCATTGTTTGAAGCTTTTAGCTGTGCTTCCAGTTCCGTTACTTTGTTTGTTCTCTGATTGAGTTCTTCATCGGCGGTTTGCTTGCTGGCTTTTAACTTTTCATTTTCTGATTGTAACTGGCTAATTTGGGCGTTTGCCTTTTCGAGCTGGTTGGTCTTGTCGTCCAGCTGTTTACCATTTGTTTCCAACTCTGACGCAAGGTTTAATTTGTCTTGCGAAGCGGTTTCGTACTCTTCCTGGAGAGATGTAAGCTGGTTTTGAGTTTTCTCTAACACAGCTTTTAGTTGCGCTTGATTAGAGAGCGACTCTTTGAGCTTTTCAACCTCTTGAGCTAAAGCGCTATTTTGCGCTTCTTGTGCTTTAAGCGCTTCGTTAACTTGTTGCTGGGCTGCTTCGCTTTGGTTTAACTTCTCTTGCAGATCAGAATTTGATTGTTGTGATTTCTCAAATTCAGCCTGTTTGGCGCTCAGCTGTGGCTCTAATTCTGCCAGTTTGTTGCGCTCTGCACATACTTTAGCGAGTTCATCACTTAAGTCGTTGATATCCTGCTTTAACGCCGCCTTAGCCTGAAAGTTTTCTTTCTCGCTTTCTGCCTGAGCTTGCTTTTGCTTTAAAAGCTCACTGGCCAATGTGATTGCTGAAGGCTCATCTTCACTTCTCACAACAAAAGAGTGCCACTCCTGAGTGGCGAGAGCAATGCGAGGCTCCTGCTCCAAAATCAGCTGTAATTGTTGCTCGAATACAGAAGCGCTTTGTAGTTCTTCAGGCCATTTAGCAATAAGTTGACCAGGGAATAGCAACAAAAGCTGTTTGGCGCTCTCGATATAGTCGAGCCATTGCTGAATTGCAGATTCTGTAGCTTCTGGCTGTTTATCATTATTATTCACCACCCAGGCAGCAACCGGGGGTAATAGCAGTTGGTGGGTTTCCGTATCATCCTTTGACACATAAACGCAGGCGGCTCCTGCTGAATCGCCTGTTAACAGAGCTTGTAAATCTTCAGCACTAATGTCTTTTTCGTCATCGATATCCTGCCAGTCGTACTCGGCTTGCAGACACCCTTTTTTTATTGCGCTTTCTGAAACCTCTTCACCCTGCGTTTTAAGGGCGAAATTTAACAAGTGGTGATTGGGAGCAAGAAATAACTTTTTAGACATTAATGATCTACTCTTACGGCGACTTAATTAAAGATGCTTTGCGTTTTTTGAACTTTTGACCAGTGATTAGATTTGTACTTCAGGTCGTTTACGATATCAAAAAAACGTATCTCTTTTTGTTCGATTATCAGAAGTTTACTGGCCTCAGTTTGATGGTTAACCACCTGATTGAACGACTTCGGGCCTGTAACCTGCCAAACATCTTCTGTTTCACGCACTTTGAGGTTGTGGATAATTTTATCCCAGATGAGCTTAAGGTCTGCCTGGCCTGCTTGTGCGCCAATCATGCCGTTCCATATGCCACCGTGCCATTTACGCATTAACAGTAGCTCACCGTTTTCTGGCAAATTGGGCTCGAGTTCCGCCTTACAGCGCGTGCCCGCATCAATATAAAAACCGCCCTTTGCCAGGCAATAAGCAACGCGAAAAATATCAGACTGCATGGCGGGTAATGCTGCGCTTAGAAACAGGTCCCGAATCTTTTTACCGTACTTAACTTCAATAAAGCTGGCAGCTTGTTCGTAATCAAACACCAAATGGCGAAAATCCGGGTTATGCTGTTTCCACGTGTCCATAAGTTCAGCAACATCATCCGGAATATCTGGCGTGTTCCAGAACTGCACTATTACTTTAGGTATCATATTTTTCTCTTATAAAATCTGCGTTCTCTGAATATATCTGATAGAACAATGCTACCAGTTCTTCGTCAGTATAGTTTTTTTCTGCGCCGAGCTCTATTTTCGCGCCGTTGACTGAGAGCACCTCTTGCCCTTTACTTACCGCTTGAGCTGCTTGTTCATGGCCCAGACCAGGCGGGATTTTGGGGATAAGCTGATCAAGAAATTCATTTTTAATCAATTCGTTATGAATTTCTGTCGCATTGCCAAGTAGCATTACACTTACCCGGTGTGCATACTGGGCTAACAGTGCAGCTGAAGGGTGATTAAAAGTAAAAAAGAACCGCTGATGCTTATAACCCGCCTCGATACAATCTACAATTGGCACATCCACCAGTTCTTCACGTTTCTTCAGCTCGGCGAGCGAAGCCTGAGATGCCAGCGCATATTCCTGCTGATTAAAAAAGGGATCGTTAAGCCACTTTACCACCTGCTTCTGATCGACTCCCAACATCCAACCTGTAAGAATAGTTTTATTATGGTAATCGCTCAATGGCCCCCGCAATGTTCCTACTTGTGGATGCCTCAGGTAACGTAAATCCGGGTTGTAACCGGTAAAATATAAATTAAGGATGGTTTTTACTCTATCGCCATAGCGCTCTTTTAGCCTATTGGTACGGATAAATTCACAGGGATAGCTGTCGGCAATAAGCTGAGTAATAATAAGATCTGCTTCATCCAGTGCGGGCCGAAAGACCGCTTCATCAGCAGGCTGCAGTAGATGCACAATGGGAGTGGCAGTAATGGTTATTTCTGGGTTTAACTGGCTAAGCAGTCGTGCCATAGGCCTTGCCTGGCAATTACCTGCAACAACGACTTTCAAAACTGTAGACCTCTACAATCCAGCTTAAGCAAGCGAGCCAATACAAAAATCACCCCACACTGAGTTGTTACTGGTTTCCAAAATGTTTGCTCTTTTGGGTATTTACAATATACCCGTTG
>JAYZXK010000418.1:0-10731 GCA_036141415.1 Pseudomonadota bacterium | reverse complement strand
AAATCAAGCTTAAACTGATGGTCAGACGCTCCGACTAGTGCAGATGAGTTTGTTACGGACTTCAACCACTCTATATCTTTTCGATAGGGAAACTCTGTTTCGTGAAGGTACTTTATTCCTGTATCAATAGCATTGATAGTTAACAGGCCGATCTGACTAGAACCAACTATGATGTTCCCGTTTTTTAGTTCGGAAATTGCACCAATTGTTTTGATTTGTTCTTTCGAGTATTTGGGCTGGCCTTGTTTTAGCTCTGAAATGATGCTTTTTTCTGAGTCTAAATAGTACAAACCAGTCGCCGCAATCCATATCCTTCCGCCAGAGCTCACAAATATCTGATCGACATCATTCTGGCTATTGTTCGGGTCTTCGAAAGGATAATAAATTGCGGTATTGACAAGATCCCACTTGTAAACACCTCCCCGACCTCCAACCAATAGTTGACCATCAACCACCGAAACCGCTGTAACAGAGTCAAGCATGGGAAAATACTTATCTATAGAATAAAAAGAGGTTTCCTTTAAGAATGGTTCGTGTACAACAAGCCCAGACGCCTCAGGAAATACAAAACCAATATCAGGTAAATATTCAGCCCCGTAGATTCGTCTTAACCTTCCAGACCTTTGGTTTTTATCTATTATGGTACTCGCACCTGTTTCCATGTTATGGATGAGAATCTTACTAATCAGGCTAATTCCTAGAAATGGTTCAGCGACAGCTACCGCCCAGGACGACTTTGTGAGTTCAATAGGTAAAGGCGAAGAGCTTAAGGAGCGGTCTTTTGGCCTAAATATAAACAGACCAGAGCCAAACTGCGAAATCCAGATATTTCCATCGTCATCTAAGGTCATATCAGAAATATAACCGTCAGATAGGACGGAATTTTCGGGGGTGTAAAATGTTGAAGTTTCTCCAACCAGATCGAGGAATCCGTTTTCCGCGCCAAGATAGAGATGATTATCGTGCGCGATAATCGCTCGGACTACACCACTAGAGTCCCCATTGAATTTCGTTTTACCGACCCATGCAGGCTCAACACAAAAAGCATTAAAACTCCATAAGATCAAAAGAAAGACAACACCGCAAAGAGTCCTATATTTTAGATTGTTTGTCCTAAACATTCGCCCATCTCCGTATCTCTTTCCCTAGATTTACTTCATGTAACTCCCAACAACAAACGAGGACTTCATAATGAATATAGTACAAAATTTAACCATTTACGAGCTTTCGGAACAGGACTGTCTCTTGGTACAGGGCGGTAGCGCTGCTTTACCTTCCAACTGGAATACTTTTGGAAAATGGCCCTTTAGTCTAAGTGATAAAGTAGAAAAACCAGATCTGGACCCGGATATTTCTACTAACACTCAACCTTAGGCAAATGCCGCCAGTTAGTCGTGTATTGGGGTGACAGGTGTTCTCTTTTCATCCCCCATTCCGGGTGTATCCCTTTTGCGGCTGCGCCGATAGTCTGACTGCCGTAGCGGCTGTTTATGGCATCCATGCATTGCATGAGTTTAGGATTGTAGGCGAGTTCGGCGAACATATCGCTCTGCTCATGGGCAGTTTCGATAATCTCTATCGCGCCAACGCCACACTTATGTAATTTAATATTGGTTTTGTAAAGCGCGTGACTGGCATTAGACGCAGCCTGGACCAGCGCTCTGGTATCGTTAGTTGGCTGCGCAAAGCGGTGCTGAACCGCCTTGTGATATTGCTCCGTATCCGCAAAAGGATTGGCGTGAGTAAATAAAGTGAGTAACCAGGTTTTGCTTTGCTGCCGACGTAATTTCTCTGCCACTTTTTCAGCATGCCAGCAAAGGCTTTCACGCAAGAACTGCTCGCTGGTAACCGGTTGCCCGAACGCACGCGTTGAGTAGATTTGCTGCTTCTTTGCTCTCTCCTCATCCCACTGTATACACACGGTACCGTTGAGCTCTCTTACCGTTCTTTCCAGTTCAACGGAAAACTGTTTACGCAATGCTTTGGGGTCGAATTGTGTCAGCTGCCAGGCGTTTAAAATACCTTGCTCACGCAGCCGGGCGGCAATACGTTTACCCACTCCCCACACATCCTGGACATCCATTTGAAGTAGCACATGCCTGCAAGCTTCCGGCGTATCAAGCACAGCAATGCCAGACTTATCACCAAGCTTCTTGCCTGCATAGCTGGCCACTTTAGCTAAGGTGGGCGTTGCGCCAAGCCCAACACCTACCGGCAATCTGAGTTGCTGCCACACGTCATTTTGGATGCGCTTAGCATAAGCCCGCCAGGTTTCAGCGGGCTGCCAGGTATCAAAAAACAAGAAACACTCGTCTATGGAATAAATATGTTGATCCGGTGCGTACTGCCCCACCACCTGCATCATCTTATTCGACATGTAGTCATAGAGTTCATAGTTAGAGGAACGGATCACGGCATTGTGCTGTGCCAGCAGGTTTTTAACCTTGTAGTAGGGGCCAAACTTTTTGACGCCCAATTGCTTGGCGTACTCGCATAACGCACAGATACAACCGTCGTTGTTAGTCAGCACAACAACCGGTCGCCGACGAATCGCCGGATCGAACACTTTCTCGGCCGACGCATAAAAACTATTGGCATCGACTAACGCATACATTGACTTAACCATCTTACATAGCGATGCATACGCACAGAGCGCACCACTATGCCCTCCACCTCAAACAAATCGCCGTCACCCAGCGCATAGGGCTTGTGATCGAGGCCTGGAGATAACAACACCTGCGCTTTGCGATCGTAGAGTTTACAAACAAAGTTGCCGTTTAAATTGGCCACTATCACATCCAGTGAAGTGGGATGCGCCGCGCGATCGACAATTAGCAGATCGCCGTCGAATATGCCTACGCCTGTCATCGAATCGCCCTGAGCCTGACCAATAAACGTAGCCGTAGGATGTTCTATAAGTAGCTCGTCGAGATCCAGCGCCAGCTGTTTATATTCAGCCGCCGGCGACTCGAAACCACTAATGCCAGCTTGCGCTGCAACGGGTATAACCTGAAGCATTGTTAACTTTACCACCTGTTAAAAAATACTGTTTATTTATACAGTAAATTGCGATACAGTGACAAGGAATTTCACAACAACGGAGTTACACAATGGCTATCACAACACAATATGTGGTCTCTCATAAAGGGGTAGAAAAGTTGGTTACTACCGATAAAAAAGCAGCAGATCAATACGATAAAATGCTCGATGTGGCCGACAATCTGGCCGTTTACATTGAGGCCAAAGGCATCAGGCTTGATGAAGCGATTGCCGAAGAATTATCAATAATGCTGGCCAAAAACAAAGACAACCTGGCTAAGCTGCTAAAAGGCACCGATGCCGATACATTATTATCCAGCGAGAGCGCTGAAGTGGTAAAGCTAAAAGCCAACGGCTAGGGCAGTAAACGCCGTTGGAATGATATAGCAATGCTGCCAGACTCAAGAGATGTAAACTGAGCCTGGTAGCGCTATTTGATGCCAATTTCCTTGTCAATATTGAAGCGTTTAATAACGCCATTCACCTCAGCGATGGTGGTATACAGATGCTCACTCGCTTCCAGCGAACGCTCTGAACTACGCTGGGTATCGGCGGCGCCGTCGGCAATTTCAACAATCTGCTGATTAATATGCTCAGCCACAGCACTTTGTTGCTCTACCGCTGCTGACATTTCGATAGTCATTTCAGAAATGCCTTTTACCGCAGTATTAATATCAGACAGTGCCTGCCTGGTATCCTGTACTATACCAGCCCCTCGCTCTGCTGACTCCAGCCCATTTTTCGACACCTTTACAGCCCGCTCACTGCGCGTAGCCAATACCTGAATGATGTTATGGATACGGTCGGTGGATTGGCGGGTTTTAGACGCCAGTGCCCGCACTTCGTCGGCAACCACAGCAAAACCTCGCCCTTGTTCACCGGCCCGGGCAGCTTCGATGGCGGCATTAAGCGCCAGTAAATTGGTTTGCTCAGCAATCGATGAGATAATACTAGCTGCTTCACCAATATCACTGGTGCTTTGGTCGAGCTCGGTTACCGTAGCGGAAATGGTTTCCACTACCCCTTTTAGCTCATCGATCGCTGCCGCCGCAGATTGCGCAGTCTGGTTACCGGTTTCCACATTTCTCGCCGCTGAGCGCGCAGTATCGGCGTTTTGTTCCACCCGTTCTGCGACTTCCTGAATAGACTGGGACATCTGTGTCACTGCCGAGGCTATCTGTTGAGTCGCCTGATTTTGTTGCACCACTGCGGTAGACGTAATCGCCGCCTGTTCATGAGTGGTATTGGCAATATTATCCAGCGATGAAGCCGCGTCTTTTATACGGGTTAACGCGGTACGACTGCGGGCAAGTTCACAGCCAAGCACCAGCTTGGCTCTGGCCGATGCGCCAAAGTCATCAAAATAGGTTTGCGAAACTACTGCGCTGTCGTAGGAATCAGGGCTCAAACTGATTAACTCTTCCCAACGCCTTTCACTCAGGGAATGCTGCCATATTGCCATCACAAGAAGCACTACAGCAGTAATCACTGTAGGCACCCAACCGGCAAATAAACCAAGAAAAATAAGCAACGGAATACCCGCTCCCCAAAATACACTCAGTTTTTTGAGCATGTAAAAGTATATTTCGCTGGCTTTGGCCGCAGACTGACCATTGCGGATCCGCTCATAGCGAGCACTGGCGCGGTCAATTTCATGCTCTAGAGCCGGCACCCTGACCGACTCATAGCCCACTATTTCATTGTTCTCATAAACCGGAGTAACAAATGCAGACACCCAGTAATGATCACCATTTTTGCGCCGGTTCTTTACCAAACCCATCCAGATCCGCCCGGCTTGCAGGGTTTGCCACATTTCTTTGAATACCCCCTCTGGCATGTCGGGGTGACGCACGAGATTATGGTTTTTATTAATGAGTTCTTCCCTGTCAAAACCGCTCACTTCCACAAAGGCGTCATTACAGTATTTGATAATGCCGCGTTTGTCGGTAGATGAAATCAGCCGGTAATGCTTGGGAAATTTATATTCTTTTTGTGTAACTGGCTGGTTATTTCGCATCGAGTATGAAGCTCCCTTCTCGCTCCTGACGACCAATAGCCGGAACATCTCTTGACAAAGAATACAGTCAAATACAGGGGTTCAAGCTACCTCTATTCTTTAAAGTAGACTATGAAATAAACAACCACCACTAATCCAGAGGTGAAAAGTTGAAGGGCAGATTGTAATTAAAAGAACAGAGCGGTAAAGCAAGCGGCCCCTTGCGAGCCGCCTTTGGCAAAAGATCAGGGTTTTGCGGTGTGAGAAATATTATCCAGTAAGGTGGTTACTTCCTGGCTGGCAGCTTCCATTTCTCTGAGCAACTGTTCACATTCAACCTGATTGCCCGCAGCGTGTGCTTTAATAGCGTTAACCCCAGCTTTATGCACAGCTGAGTGAGGCCTGTCCAAACGCTTGAAGGCATCCAGCCTGGCCATGTCTGAAGTCGCGTTACTGCTATACCATTTACCCAGCCGGCAGCTTGTGTGATCGGCAAAGTCATGCTCTGACTTGGAGGAACGCCCGGTAAGTACGGCATAAACCTCTGATTTCCATACTACGTGATCAAGCTTTACGGTTTGGATGAAGGTTTGCAGGCTGGCAGAACGGATGGTGTTTTCCATCACATCACAGTGTTCAATCATGCCCGCATAATTACTGTTAAGCGAGCTGATACCGTCGGCTAACTTGCCATTATTGGTCTGCAATTCACCAACAGAAGACACAGCCACCTGAGTGGATTGAATAATACTTTTTACCAGCTCAGACACTTCACTTGCCGATTGATTAGTTTCATTTGCCAGAGAGCGTACTTCATCTGCCACCACGCTGAATCCGCGTCCGGCATCTCCGGCACGGGCAGCTTCAATGGCGGCGTTCAGGGCCAGCAGGTTGGTCTGATCCGAGATACTGGTAATCGTGGTCACAAACTTATTGATGCTATCCGCCGTTTCAGAAAGGCCTTCGATGCTGTCACTCATGGCCGACATCATGGTATTCAGGCCGCTCATGTCACTCACGATTTGCTTTAAAGATTCGCTGGATTCAGCAAACAGGCGATGGTTCTCGGTAATTTTGTCGGTTTGCTCACTAATATCCTCAAACGAGGAGAGCACCGTCTGGCGAATTCCTTCTACCTGATTTAACGAATCAAGCATGCTGTCGGTCAGGCCGGGCATATCAGATTCTTTGTTTTCGGCTTCAGCAAGTTGTGCTCTGAGCTCTCGGTTCTCTTCTTCCAGTGCGGCTAATTGTGCCGCAAGCTCGGCGTTTTCTCTTTTGAGAACAGATACTTTTCCCTGCTCTTGATCAAGGGTTGTGCGAAATACAAACAAATCAACGGCTCCTGAGGTAAACGTTAAAACCCTACCATTACTGGTGGTATTGCGCGATTCTAAAAGGTGGCTAAAAATAATCCAGTAATTTACTACTCAGGACTACTCGTCGTACCTCTGAGGATCAGTCGCGGGCTAAGAATATGCTGATATTCATGGCGGGTATGACCGTAAACCCGCTCAAGCACCCAGTGGGCCGCCATACTACCGATTTTCTGTACCGGATAATCAATGGTGGTTAGCCCCGGTGAAAGATAGCTGGCAAAATCCACGTTATCAAACCCGATCACCGATACATCTTCCGGCACTCTGCGGCCCAGCTCGCGCAACGCAATCATTGCGCCGGAGGCCATTTCATCGTTGGCACAGGCTACTGCAGTAAATTTTGCGCCGCGGGCAACTAATGCACGAACCCCTTCAGTACCGGATTTGGCCTGGAAGTTACCCTCGTAGGTGAGGTTGTCGGTGTATTCAACCCCCATGTCGGCAAGGGCTTGTTGGTGGCCGGTTAAACGGTTTTTACCATCGGCTTTCAACAGCGAGCCGGCGATATAGGCAATTTGCGTGTGGCCAATATCGAGAAGATGACGAGAGGCAAGGTACCCCCCCTTAACGTTGTCGAGACTAATGCAATTATCGCCGATTTCTTCAATAAAGCGGTTTACCACCACCAGTTCAACGCCCTGTTGGACCAGGTTAACCAGATACTCGTCACTAACGGCTTCCACGTGCAAAATCAGAGCATCGCAACGACGGCTGAGCAAAGCATCGATTTGTTCTTTTTCAATTTGTGCGTCGGAGTGACCGGTAGCGATCAGCATGTGTTTCTTGGCCTGCCGCAGAGCCTGCTCAGTGCCGCCCATCATCGCCCCAAAGAAAGAACCATGCAGTTCCGGTACAACGTACCCAATGGTATGGGTTTTATTGGATGCCAGTGAAGCTGCCACAACATTATGGCGGTAACCCAGCTCCGCCATGGCCGTCATAACCAGTTCGCGGGTTTTCTCTTTTACCGTGCCGGTATTGTTGATAACCCTGGATACTGTGGCAGACGATACACCGGCCTTTTTACTAACTTGTTTTATCGTGACCATATTAACTTCGCTATACGTTTTCCTGCTGGGGTTGCCGTGCCGTTTTAAGGGCGTTGTGGATGTCATCCACTCGCCGACTGTCCAGTTTATACCAGCGCATCAACAACACTACCACTAAAGACATAGCAGCCGGTATTAAACAAAAAGACAAAGTTATACCGTGACTTACCCGCTCATCGATGTTGTCTGCCTGATAGCCATAGTAGGCCAGCGCCCACCCGGCCAGCGCACTGCCAAGTGCGATGCCTAATTTAATAAAAAATACTATTGTAGAGAAGGTCATGGCGGTTAAGCGTGTACCAGTTTGCAACTCACCGTAGTCAGTCACATCGCCCATTTTTGACCACAATAATGGTGACGTCATTTGCAGTACGAAGCCCCATAAAAAATGAATCACCAAAGCCCCTGCCCACATGGTCGCAGGCAGGAAATAATTAACAATACACAACCCCGCGCAAGAAAGCTGTAGCACTTTGTATAACAGTACCTTGTCGCAGCGACGGGTAAATGGATGAGCCGATGCTGCGCCCAGAATGCCGCCCACCATCGCCAGCGAAACAAACAGCGTGACATCGTCGGGGCGTTGCAGTACATATTTCACGTAATAAATGGCCAGCGCATTACGCAATACTATCCCGGTAAGCAGCACCATGCTGACGATACACAAAAAACGGCACTGGTCGTTATGCCAGACTGCTTTTAACTGTTCCCGTACAGGGGAGGGTGGCCCATCAGCCGGTAACACTCTTTCCCTGGTGCCGGCGAAACACAAAAGAAATAACACCATCCCTACCAGTCCCATGGTCAGCATAGTAAGCTGATACCCGCGCGCATCGTTGCCCGCGCCATACCAATTCACCATTGGCAGTGTGCAAAGCGACACAATCAGTCCGCCCAACATGGCAAACACAAAGCGATAAGACTGCACCGACACCCGCTCCAGTGGACTTGCAGTTATCACACCGCCAAGCGCGGAATAAGGAATATTAATTGCGGTATACATCAGCATTAACAGCACATAGCTGGCAATGGCGTAAATCAACTTACCGTTGTAATCCGTATCGGGGGTGGTAAAAGCGAGTACGCTGATAAGTGCAAATGGCAAAGCCATCCACAGCAAATAGGGCCGGTAAGCGCCCCACCGGGTACGGGTTTTATCGGCCAAAGAACCCATTAACGGATCGGTTACCGCATCAATCAGCCGTACTAATAAAAAGATACTGCCAACGGTCGCGGGATTGAGCCCAACCACATCGGTGTAGTAGAAAGTAAGAAACAAAATGACCGTCTGAAAGACAAAGTTGCTTGCTGTATCGCCAAGCCCGTATGCAACTTTTTCTTTTACACTAATCATTAAATGTCCAGACAGCTATGGATTTTAGCGGCGTTGTTTAAGCCATTCACTTAGTTTCAGGGCGCTTTGTTTAGGTAGCCGTTGCTGGGTTGTAAAGTCCACATGCACAATGCCAAACCGCTTGAGATACCCTTCCGCCCATTCAAAATTATCCAACAGACTCCACACAAAGTACCCTCTGATATCCACGCCTTTTTCCATTGCTGCGGCAACAGCCTGCATGTGGTCCTGTAAATAATCCATCCGCACTTTATCATGCACCTGACCGTCTTGTATCACGTCATCTTCGGCCATACCGTTCTCGGTAATAAAAAGTGGCGGCAAATCATACTCATTATGAAGCTGGAGCAATAAATCACACAAGCCTTGCGGATAAATTTCCCAATTCATTGCCGTAACAGGTACGTTGTCATCAGGCGGCAGGATCTCAAAGTGGCCTCCCGGGCGAGCCTGCACCAGAGCCCGGGTATAATAGTTAACCCCAAGATACGCCATGGGCGCAGAGATTATTTCCATGTCACCCGGCTCAATTAATGGCTTTTCAGCTTCCGGTAAAGTGTTCAGCAGCGGCGGGTATTTCCCCGTTAACGCGGGGCTCACGTACCAGTCATTAAAATGGGCTTTAGCCAGCAAGGTAGCCTGCTTATCAGCTTCACTGTCAGTAACCGGATAGTAGGTGGTAAAATTAAGCACGAGGCCGCTTGGAATATCCGGGCAGACCTCGTTAAGTTCTTGCATGGCGAGTCCATGAGCAAGCAGAAGGTGGTGAGCGGCCTTTTTACCGTATTGCTTACCAATTTTACCCGGCGCATGAACACCTATTTCGTAACCAAGGAATGCGCTGCAATAAGGCTCATTAAGCGTAGTGTAAGCACTTACTCTGTCACCAAATGCGGTGGCTATAATGCGGCTGTATTCAGCAAAAGCGTAGGCCGTAGCGCGGTTAAGCCAACCGCCCTTATCTTCCAGAAATTGCGGTAACTCCCAGTGATAAAGCGTCACATAAGCCTTCAGGCCTCGTCGTTGCAATTCATCGAGTATTTTAAGATAAAAGGACAGACCTTCCTGATTAACACTGCCGTCAGCACAAATTATCCTTGGCCAACAAACGGAAAACCGATAGGCATCAAAACCCAGTTCATCAATCAGCGCAATATCCTGTTGCCACAGATGATAATGATCACAGGCCGTACGGCCATCGGAGTTATCCTTTACTGCGCCGGGCACCTGGCAAAATGTGTCCCAAATACAGGGCTCGCGCAATTCGCTGGCGCCTTCGATCTGAAAAGACGAAGTGGCAACCCCAACGGTAAAGTTCGGATCACCGAGCACACTATTTATTGAAAAACCTTTACTCATCTTACATTTACGCAACTAACGCAGTGATTTACGTTAGCGTGCGGCCACCTCTTGCAGAATAATACCATCATAAATCAGGCTTCAATTGTAAGCGCTTTCATTTTTTATACAAGTTATTTACATTTTAATTCATATCATTGGTACACCGCCGCTGAATGAAGTTAGTCAGGGTAATACTCAGTATCATTGTATCCAGATGCAACAAATAAACATACTGGCTGCCAATAGCCGCCGTATCTACACGCCAGCACAATTATGTAAACGCTTTCATAAAATCACCATAAACAGCGAAAAAGTACAATTATTCACGGCCAATCGCCTGCTAATAAGCCATAATTTTCAGAATTACTGGTTATTTAAGCGGTTTCGCTACTGAAATGAAACACTTACCGAGCTAATTCCCAACGCAAAAATGTAAGCGCTTGCATTTTTAAAATTTATACATATACTCTCACAACAAATTATTAACATTCGTTCATTGGTTTTGCAGTGCTTAGGCATTCGCAGGGGTTATAATCCGGAGAATAATAATGAAATCATTTACTTTGTCAGTGG
>JAYZXK010000417.1:0-4998 GCA_036141415.1 Pseudomonadota bacterium | reverse complement strand
TCACGGATCACCGACTGGAAAATCAAAATTCAGGACACTGTTGCCGACAATGCTTCCTGCGGTGTTTATGTGGTCAGTAATCTCAAAGCCGATCCCCGCAAAGTGGATATCACCATGGCCGGTATGACGCTCTACAAAAATGGTGAGCTGTTCTCCACCGGTGTGGGTGCAGCAGTACAGGGCTCGCCGTTTAACGCCGTAGCCTGGCTGGCCAATACGTTGGGTGAACTGGGCATTCCATTTAAAGCAGGTGAGGTGATCCTGTCTGGCTCACAGTCTGCACTGGTACCGGTAACCGATGGCGATGAACTCGAATGCTACATCGCTGGTGTCGGGGGTTGTAAAGTGAATTTTGCCGGGAGCACAATAGTATGAAAACGAGTTTAACCCAGGAACAAATTATCCGTTTCAGTGAGCGGGTAGAAGGCGCTCAGCGTCGTGCCTACGACATTCCTAAGCTCACTAATGAATACCCGGAAATGACCGTAGAAGACGGTTATGCCGTGCAAAACGCCTTGCGTGCCCGGTTTATCGAACAGGGCGAAAAGCTTATCGGCTGGAAAGCCGGTTTGACCTCAAAAGCGAAAATGGTGCAGATGGGCGTGGATAAGCCGTCGATTGGCTTTCTTACCGACGCCATGTCGCGACCAGAAAATACCGCTATCAGCACCCACGACCTGGTGCATCCGCGGGTGGAATGTGAAGTGGCCTTCGTGACTAAAACTGACCTGAGCGGCCCGGCCTGCACGCGCGATGAGGTGCTTGCCGCTACCGACTTTGTGATCCCGGCCATCGAAATCATCGATTCACGCTATGAAAACTTTAAGTTCGATTTACCCAGTGTGATTGCAGATAACAGCTCATCAGCACGTTTTGTGGCGGGCGGTCGTCCTCGTTATGTAGAAGACATCGAAGTCGATGGTATCGGCGTGGCCATGGAGCTTAATGGCGAAATCGTCGAAATGGGCTCATCTGCCGCGGTAATGGGGCACCCGGCCGATGCGGTAGCCATGGTCGTTAATATTTTACACGACATGGGTGAAACCCTGCCAGCCGGTAGTTTTGTGATGAGTGGCGGAATAACCGCTGCCGTGGCGGTGAAGCCGGGTGACAACTTTATTGCACGCTACCAGGATTTGGGCAGCGTTAGTCTTCGCTTCGAATAATCCGGTACCAGAGTGGAGAACAACCATGCCAATACTCGAAATGCACCTGATGACAGGGCGAACGGAAGAACAAAAATGCAGTGCCGCCAAAGCCGTTACCGACGCGCTGGTATCGTCGCTGGGCGTTAAACGTGAGTCAGTGCGGATCCTTATAACTGAACACGGTGAACACGACTTTTTCGTGTCCGGAATGACCATGAAAGAGCGCAGTCAGGCTCAGCAGGCAGCCCAACAACCACTGAATGCAGAGGGGAAATAGCAATGAAAAAGATTAAATGTGCGTTAATTGGTTCGGGCAATATCGGTACCGATCTGATGTATAAAGTTATGCGCAGCGAGTGGCTTGAGCCAGTATGGATGGTGGGTATCGACCCTGAATCCGAAGGCCTGGCCCGCGCTAAAAAAATGGGTCTGAAAACCACTGCCGAAGGCGTGGACGGACTACTTCCACACGTTGAAGAAGACGGTATTCAAATTGCTTTTGATGCCACCAGTGCTTATGTACACGCAGAAAACAGCCGTAAGTTAAATGCCAAAGGCGTGATGATGATTGACCTCACCCCGGCGGCGATCGGTCCGCTATGTGTGCCGCCGGTTAACTTAAAAGAGCATGCCGACAAGCAGGAAATGAATGTGAATATGATTTCCTGTGCCGGTCAGGCGACTATCCCAATTGTTAACGCGGTGGCACAGGTACAGGGCGTGGAATACGCCGAAATTATTGCCAGCCTGTCGAGTAAATCCATTGGTGCGGGTACCCGCGCCAACCTGGACGAATTTACCTATACCACCTCCAATGCCATTGAAAAAGTGGGTGGTGCGAAAAAAGGCAAGGCGCTGGCCATTATCAACCCCGCTGATCCACCGATCATTATGCGTAACACCATTTACTGCCTGACCGAGGGCGAACCTGACGAAGTGGCAATCCGCGACTCTGTACTCAAGATGATTGAGCAGGTTCAGAAGTACGTGCCCGGCTACAAGCTGGTGAATGGCCCGACCTTCGAAGGCAACAAAGTGGCGGTGTTTATGGAAGTCGCTGGTCTGGGCGACTACCTGCCGAAATATGCCGGTAACCTGGACATTATGACGGCGGCGGCTACCCGCACCGCAGAAATGTTTGCCGAAGAAATTGCCAACGGCACTATCACGTTAACCCCGGTGGAGGCAGCGTAATGAGCAACAACATTATTTTACATGACATGTGTCTGCGCGATGGTATGCACGCTAAAAAGGAGCAAATCAGCGTAGAACAAATGGTTAAAGTCGCAAAAGCGATGGACGACGCTGGTGTACCCTACATTCAGGTTACTCATGGCGCCGGGTTAGGCGGAAATTCGCTGCAGCATGGCTTTGCCCTTGCCAGCAACGAAGAGTACATCAGTGCGGTAGCAGAGGCAGTAAAACAAACCATTATCTCTGTGCTGCTTATTCCTGGCCTTGGCACTATGAAAGAACTGAAGTCGGCCCACGACAATGGCGCGCGCAGCGTTCACGTTGCTACCCATTGTACTGAAGCTGACACCTCACCTCAGCACATCGCTTTTGCGCGTGAATTAGGCATGGATACCTCCGGCTTTTTAATGATGTCTCACCTGAATACCCCACAAGGGCTTACTGAGCAGGCATTGCTGATGGAGTCTTATGGTGCCAATACCGTATACATCACTGACTCAGCAGGATTTATGCTGCCGGAAGATGTCACTGAAGTGATTAGCCGCCTGCGCGGTGAACTTAAACCAGAAACCGAAATTGGTTTCCATGGCCATCACAACATGGCGCTGGGCGTATCGAATTCGGTAGCGGCAATTAAAGCCGGTGCCACTCGCATTGATGCTTCCGTTGCCGGACTTGGCGCAGGCGCCGGTAATACGCCGCTGGAAGTACTTGCTGCTGTGCTTGAGCGAATGGGTATTCCAACCGGCCTGGATCTGTTCAAGCTGATGGATATCGCCGAAGACATCATTACCCCCATGATGGACCATATGGTTCGCATCGACCGTGACTCGCTGACGTTAGGTTATGCCGGGGTTTACTCAACCTTCCTGTTGCATGCCAAAAAGGCGGCCGAGAAGTACGGTTTATCAGCCCGGGATATTCTGGTTGAGCTGGGGCGTAAGAAGATGATCGGTGGTCAGGAAGACATGATCCAGGATACCGCTATGACGCTGGCCAAAGAGAAAGGCCTGTTAAAAGAAGCTGTTTAAAAAGGTGCATTATGCCTGATAAAAACCTTGCCATTGTTGTGGGTGCAACCGGTACCTTCGGCGTGGAAATTGTCCGACAACTTATCGACAACGGCCTGCATGTGCTCGCCGTTGGCCGCAGCGCTGACTCGCTGGCCAGTTTAACTGAGCAATTTAGTGACGTTAGCGTGGTGCAGGCTGATGTCAGCCAGGATAGCGCCATTGAGGCGATTAAATCTGCCATTACCGGTCCGGTAAAAATGGTGGTGCATGGCCCTGGTGTGGCCGTTGCCGGGGGCATTCTGAAAGCGCCCACGGCAGCTATGGTGGATGCGGTAAATATTAAAGTGGGCGGCATCTTACGTTTGAGTCGTGCTGCCGATGAACACTTTAGCGACAACGCCCGCATAGTCGCCATTGGCGGGCATTATGGCCTTGAGCCGACTGAATATGCCGCGTCTGCCGGTGTGGCGAATGCCGCACTGGTCAACGTTATGCGCCAGCTTTCGCTGGCCTATGGCCGCCGCGGCATCAGTGCCCACACTATTGCGCCGGGCCCTGCCGACAGTGAGCGTTTGCGCAATGTAGCGGTAGCTCGGGCCGAGCAACGTGGTATCAGCGTGGATGAGGTACTGGAAGAGTTACTGGAAGAGTCCTCGGTTCATCAGTTTACCACCGCCGAGCAGGTGGGCTGGGCAGTTTGCAACTTGTTGGATGATCGCGCCATCGGCATGACCGGCTCAACGATTATGCTCGACTCTGGTCGTCGTAAAGGGTTGCCGTAGGCAGCCCTTTATCGTTTAAAGAATTATCCGGGAGTACAACTATGCCAATCGTTAAATTTCACCTTGCTGATAAAGATATCAGCGATGGCCAGATTGAGTCGGTGATTGAACAGGCCACGCAGATTTATGCCGAGGTACTGGACAGTCCGGTTGACCGCATTCGCGTGTTTGTGGATCTGCATACGCCAAACTTAATTGGTGTGGGCGGCAAACTGGTAAGCAAAGGCGGGAAAAATGCCCCGTTCTTTGAATTCATTGTGATGAAAGGGCGCTCTCTTGAGCAGCGCCAGGCCATTGCTGAACAGTTTACCAACATGCTGGCAGTCACGCTAAAGGTTGATAAGGCCGATATCCGCGGCAACTGCTATACCGTTGAGCCAGAAAACTGGAGCATCGCCGGTAGTCTGGCATCTGAAATCCGCAAAGCCGAAATCGAGGCCAGAGCGCAAGCTGGCGCATAAATAACATTAAAGCGCGTCGGGGCAGGGGAGAGCACTATGACCTATACAATCGACATTCTGAACACCCAGGAAAGTTACTCCTGTCGTGCAAGTGAGTCGTTACTGGATGGCATGGCGCGCCTCGGGCGTAAAGGGATCCCGGTGGGCTGCCGAGGCGGCGGCTGCGGGATCTGCAAAATTCAGATTGAGACTGGTGAGTATACGGCAAAAAAAATGAGCCGCTGTCATGTGAGTGAGGAAGAACAGGCTGCCGGCGTGGTGCTGGCCTGTAAGGTGTTTCCGCAGTCTGACATTACCCTGCGGGTCATTGGTAAATGCCAGCGTCAGTTTGAGCGCAAATGTGTTAAAGCGGAAACCTTCCTGCTGGCTACCAGTGAGAGCGGAGATTAGTTTTTAAAAA
>JAYZXK010000416.1:0-6859 GCA_036141415.1 Pseudomonadota bacterium | reverse complement strand
TGGACGTCCATGAGACATACGTTCCTGCGCCTTTTTCATTTTAGACGCAGCAACCATTTCCATCGCACTGGTAATCTTCTGAGTATTCTTGATACTCCCAATCTTACCTTTTATCTCTTTACCGCTGGCCATGACTATCTCTCCGATTACTCAACGTAGTGCTGGTGGTTTTCACCACCAGCCATTGATTACCAAGTTTGTGTCGCTTTAAATTTAGTTAAAGCGTCATTCAACTGAGACTCAATGTCATCGTTGTAGTTACCTGTTTCATTGATAGTCTTCATCAGATCAGCGTATTCGCTGTTCATGAATGAATGTAAGGCCGCTTCGAAATCGAGGATCTTGTTCAGTTCCACGTCTTTCAGATAACCTTTTTCTACCGCAAACAGGGAAACACCAGTATCCGCTACTGACAGTGGCGTGTACTGTTTCTGTTTCATGAGTTCGGTAACGCGCTCACCGTGCTCAAGCTGGGCACGAGTCGCTTCGTCAAGGTCAGATGCAAACTGCGAGAATGCCGCCAGTTCGCGATACTGAGCCAGGGCTAAACGGATACCACCGCCCAGCTTCTTAACGATTTTAGTCTGCGCAGCACCACCAACACGAGATACCGAGATACCAGCGTTAACCGCCGGACGGATACCTGCGTTAAATAAGTCAGTTTCTAAGAAGATCTGACCGTCAGTAATCGAGATTACGTTAGTGGGTACGAATGCAGATACGTCACCCGCTTGCGTTTCGATAATTGGCAGTGCCGTTAATGAACCAGTCTGGCCTTTAACTTCGCCGTTAGTGAAACGCTCAACATACTGCTCGTTAACACGTGCAGCACGCTCAAGTAAGCGTGAGTGAAGATAGAATACGTCACCAGGGTATGCTTCACGACCAGGAGGACGTTTCAGCAGCAGTGAAATTTGACGGTAAGCAACAGCTTGCTTAGACAAATCATCATATACGATAAGGGCGTCTTCACCGCGGTCACGGAAGTATTCACCCATAGTACAACCAGAGTATGGCGCCAGGTATTGCAGGGCAGCAGACTCAGAAGCAGACGCGGCAACAACAATGGTGTGAGCCAGAGCGCCGTGCTCTTCCAGTTTACGTACCACGTTAGCGATAGTAGAGGCTTTTTGACCAACCGCTACGTATACACATTTAACGCCAGTACCTTTCTGGTTGATGATGGCATCGATTGCCATCGCTGTTTTACCAGTCTGACGGTCACCGATGATTAGCTCACGCTGACCACGACCGATTGGAATCATAGAGTCAACAGACTTATAACCAGTTTGTACTGGTTGATCAACTGACTGACGCTCGATTACCCCCGGTGCGATTTTCTCAACTGGCTCGAACGTATCCGTTTCGATAGCACCTTTACCATCAATCGCTTCACCCAGGGTGTTTACAACACGACCTAACAGTGAACGACCAACCGGTACTTCCAGGATACGACCAGTAGACTGGACTTTTTGTCCTTCTTGCAGGTCCGCGTAAGGACCCATAACAACTGCACCAACTGAATCTCGTTCAAGGTTTAGTGCAATCGCGTAACGACCACCAGGAAGCTCAATCATTTCACCCTGCATTACATCGGCCAGGCCGTGAATGCGGATGATACCGTCGGTTACTGCGACGATAGTACCTTCATTGCGTGCTTCACTGGTTACATCGAACTGAGCAATTCTTTTCTTGATCAGTTCGGCAATTTCAGTGGAATTAAGTTGCATGCTCTTATCCCCGTTATGCTTGCAACGCGTCTGCGAGACGGTTCAATTTAGATTTCACGGAACCATCGATGACTGTATCACCAGCTTTAACAACTAAGCCGGCTACCAGGGCAGGATCCACGTTACAAATAAGCTTCACTTTACGTGCCAAACGTTTTTCCAGCGATGTGCTGAGTTCAGATTGCTGTGCTTCAGTCAGCTCAGCTGCAGAGGTAACAGATACTTCTACTTCTTTTTCGTAATCTGCTTTGAGTAAATCAAACAAAGCAGAAATCTCAGGCAACGCGGTTAAACGTTTATTCTCAGCCAGTACTTTCACTAAGTTCTGACCATGTTCATCGAGCGAGTCACCACAGACGTTAATGTACAGGTCTGCCAGTTTGTCTGCCGCCATCGCACCAGTTGATAACTGATGAATGGTTTCGTTTTTCGAAACCTCAGCGGCAAAACCCAGCATTTCCTGCCATTTGGCAATGGCATTTTGCTCAACAGCAAAATCGAAAGCGGCTTTCGCATAGGGACGAGCTACGGTTGTCAATTCAGACATGGCTCATCTCCTATCTCAAAGCTCGGCGACAAGTTTTTCAACAATGTCGCTTTGCGCGCTGGCGTCGATTTCACGTTCAAGGATCTGCTGTGCGCCGGCAATAGCTAATGCTGCTACCTGCTTACGCAGTTCCTCTTTGGCACGATTGCGTTCAGCTTCAATTTCGGCATAACCTTGCGAGATAATTTTTTCACGCTCAGCATGGCCACGCTGCGTTTCTTCATCAACAAGTTGATTTCCACGCTTCTTAGCCTGCTCGATAATTTCAGCTGCTTGTGCTTTCGCTTCTTTAAGTTGCTCAGAGACTTTCGCCTGAGCAAGCTCCAGGTCTTTCTCAGCGCGTTCAGAAGCCGCTAAGCCATCGGCTATCTTCTTCTGACGCTCTTCAATCGCAGCCATTAATGGTGGCCATACGTAGCTTTTGCAGAACCACACAAAAACGACGAATGCGATTAATTGACCAAATAGAGTGGCGTTAATATTCACAACCGCTCCTCCTCATAAATGTTCGCTAATAGACTTGAGTTAATAAAAATTAAGCACCAACAGCGAACAAGAGGTATAAAGCGATACCAACACCGATCATAGCGATCGCATCGATAAGGCCCGCTACAACAAACATCTTAACTTGCAGTTGAGGTGCCAGCTCTGGTTGGCGTGCAGCAGATTCAAGGAATTTACCACCCAGCAGACCAAAACCAATAGCAGTCCCAAGGGCACCCATACCGATCAGTAGTGCAACAGCGATGTATAACATGTACGTCTCCGATTATATTTAAAGTTAAAGTTAAAAAGTAAAGTTAAAACACGTTTCAATGTGGTTGCCGTGAACTTCCAGGTTACTCGCGACAACCGCTTGTTTGTTTCTAGTGATCTTCGCTCGCCAGACTCAGGTAAACGATGGTCAGCATCATGAAAATGAAGGCTTGCAGAGGCAGAACCAGGATGTGGAACACCGCCCAGGCAAAGTGCAACGGCAGCTGGAAGTAGCCGATGGTTGCGATCAGGATAAAGATAAGTTCACTGGCGTACAGGTTACCGAACAAACGTAGCGCAAGTGACAGCGGACGTGCCAGCAGGGTAACGGTTTCCAGAATAAAGTTAACAGGAATAAACGCCGGGTGATTAAATGGTTGCATGGTCAGTTCTTTGATGAAACCGCCTACACCTTTGATTTTAATCGAGTAGAAGATAATCAGTACAAACACACCCAGGGCTAACGCGAAGGTCAGGTTAAGGTCAGTAGTAGGGACCGCTTTGTTGTAGACGTGATGCGAATCCACACCAAAGAAGGTTTCGCCAATCAGGCCAGAAATCATTGGAATAACGTCTACCGGCACTAAATCCATCAGGTTCATCAGCAACACCCAGACAAAGATGGTTAGCGCTAACGGTGCAATCAGGTCACTCTTGCCGTGGAAAGTACTCTTTACATTGTCATCGACGAACTCGATAACCATTTCCACAAATGCCTGCCATTTGGTAGGAACGCCTGTGGTTGCTTTTTTGGCCGCCGAGCGGAACAAAAACAAAAACAGTAAACCTAAACCGATAGACCATGCCAGCGTATCGATATGCCATGTCCAAAATCCAGCATCGGCACACTGCGCATTAAACGCGATGCCGTTTTCGGTGCTGCACATGGAGGCATTGGTCAAGTGGTGCTTGATATATTCTGAGGTAGTGTATTCAGATGCCATTGTTCAACCTAAAAAAATTAAAGTTTAAAATGCTTTACTGGTTTCGTCTCTACGACCTTCGCCTTAGTTTACTTACGACTATGGGCGATACGTTTTATTTTTAGTTGTTAGTACTATCGTTGACGAAACAACGCCAGCCAGTAGCTGACTGTTGCTATTGCAAACCCGGCAAATACCGGTAGCGGTTCAAACTTTAAACCTGCAAAGGCAATAGCAAACAAAATTACTGTTGCAGCCAGTTTTAACTTAGCGCCCTGGCTGAAACTTTTCGTGACCAGTCTTAACTGACTCGCCCCGGCATATCTGAACGCAAACAATGCGAAAATCTGATTGGGTAAGATACTTATGATTGTGCCCGCTGCAAAAGCTAAGGCTTTATCAACGGTACTCAACAACCCTGTTATGAGAATGAAAATCAGCGCACATATACTCTGAAAAAGCGCCGCTTTTTTGGCCACTGATTTTCCTTTGTCGGCCAAGTTTTTTGTCACATGTATTCTCTGGTTGTGAAACCCAACAAAAAGCGACAGAAGTATACTGTTTTAGCGGTAGAATTCAACCGTTATGGATTTTTTGTATGTTATTGTGAAAATTTTCTGAGTCTATAACAGAAGGTCAGACGAGTTAGCCGCTAAAATCGCCTCAAAAAGGCTATTTTATCCGCGACAAAATACCATCAAGCTGGTCTAAATCATTAAAGTTGATCACCAGCTTACCTTTGCCTTTCGCGTTATGATCAATCGACACTTTAGCACCCAGGTTATCCGACAACTTATTCACCAGACTTTTCACATCAGGATCGATTTCTTTAGGGGGTTTGGGTTCTGCAGGTTCAAGAATTTTACGCACCAGTTTTTCGGTATCGCGAACGGTAAGCGCCTTGCCAGAAACAATTTGCGCAGCGTCAGACTGAGACTCACCTTCCAGCGCCAGCAAGGCACGGGCATGACCCATTTCAATATCACCGTGTTCTACCAGTAACTTTACATCATCGTTAAGGTTATTGAGGCGTAACAGGTTGGTAATAGTCGTGCGTGACTTACCAACCGCTTCGGCTACTTCCTGGTGAGTTAATTCAAACTCATTCATTAAGCGGTCCAGCGCCTGGGCTTCTTCCATGGCATTGAGGTCTTCACGCTGAATGTTTTCGATCAGCGCAATGGCTACCGCGGCTTCGTCAGGAACGTCCTTAATCAGGCAGGGAACAACATCCAGTTGCGCCAGCTGTGCGGCACGCCACCGGCGCTCACCAGCAATGATTTCATATTTGTCAGTACTTACCAACCGCACAACGATAGGTTGAATAACACCCTGTGAACGAATAGAGGAGGCCAGTTCTTCCAGCGCCTCCGGCGACATATCTTTACGGGGTTGATATTTGCCAGGCTGCAAAAATTCGATAGGCAGTTTTCTTAGTTCACTGTTTTGTGACGATACGGCTTCACTATCTTCGCTGCGTGAGGCTGACTGACTGGTTGCTAGCAATGCATCCAGCCCGCGTCCTAATCCTCTTCTTTTTGCTGACATAATATCCTCAATGCCTGAATGTTCTTTTTCTTAACTCGCCTTAGCAGGCATTTCTGACGTTTTATCCCGGCGTCGCAAAATTTCGCCGGCCAGCGCCAGGTAAGCTTTGGCACCAGTCGATGATTTATCGTAATACATGGCTGGCGCGCCAAAACTTGGCGCTTCAGCAAGACGAACATTACGAGGGATCACGGTACGGTATACCTGTTCGCCAAAATGCCGTTTGAGTTGTTCAGACACATCATTGGCCAGGCGATTACGCGGATCATACATGGTCCGCAGCACACCTTCTATTTTTAATTCCGGATTTACCACCGAGGCCAGTTTCTGAATCGTGTCCATCAACGCCGTGAGTCCCTCCAGTGCATAGTATTCGCACTGCATGGGCACTAAAATCGAATCTGCAGCCGCCAGCGCGTTAACCGTAAGCAAGTTGAGTGACGGCGGGCAATCGATAAAAATAAAATCGTAGTAATCGCGAACCGACTGCAGGGCATTGCGCAAACGCACTTCGCGGGCAAACTGTTCCATGAGTTTAATTTCGGCAGCGGTAACGTCGCCATTAGCGGCAATTAAATCGTATTTACCCGAAGTACTTTTAACGATGACTTCGTCAACCGGCTTATCTTCAATCAGCATTTCATAGCTGGTTGCATCAACCTCGTACTTATCCACGCCGCTACCCATGGTAGCGTTACCCTGTGGATCCAGGTCAATCAGTAACACTTTGCGTTTTGTGGCAGCCATTGACGCAGATACGTTTACTGCCGTAGTGGTTTTACCCACACCGCCCTTTTGATTTGCGATTGCAATTACTTTAGCCACGTTTGATCCCAACTATGATTTTTGAACCGTCAGCAGGTGACGTTCGCCTTCCAACCCCGGTACTAATAGCTCTACAGATGATTCCAGAGTACAGGTAGCCGGAATGGCAGCGATTTCGTCGGTCGGATACTGGCCTTTCAGTGCCAGAAACTTCCCTTGAGTATCTACCAGATGCTCACACCAGTGCAACATATCTTTCAGCGAGGCAAATGCCCGACTGAGTACTGCATCATAGTACTGCGCGGGCACGTGTTCCTCAACCCGGCTTTGGATGGGCTCGATATTGACCAGTTTCATCTCAAATGCACATTGCTTCATAAAGCGCACCCGTTTACCCAGGCTATCGAGTAACGTGAAGTGCTTATCCGGGCAGGCAATGGCCAGTGGAATACCTGGTAAACCGGGCCCGGTACCCACATCGATGTAGCGCTGCTCGGTTAAAAACGGCGCCACAGCCAGTGAATCCAGGATGTGCTTTACCATCATCTGTTCGGGATCACGAACCGACGTCAGGTTAAACGCCTTGTTCC
>JAYZXK010000415.1:0-2947 GCA_036141415.1 Pseudomonadota bacterium | reverse complement strand
TAAATAGCTACGCGGTCGCCTTTTTTAACGCCCAGTTTTTTCAGGCCATTGGCCAGCTTACAGACTTCATAATGGAGCTGTTGGAAACTAATTTCATCACTATCTTCAGGCGAGTCGCCTTCCCAGAAAATGGCAGTTTTCTTTGCATTTTCAGCCAGGTGGCGATCAATACAGTTATAGCTGGCGTTTATCTCACCATCTTCGAACCATTTAATTGAGACGTCATCGGCGCCGAAGTGAGTATTTTTTACTTTTGTAGGCTTGGTATACCAATCCAGCGTGCTGGCATGTTCGCCCCAGAACCCTTCAGGATCTTCAACCGACTTCTTGTACATCTCGAAATATTGCTCTTCAGTCAGGTGCGTAGATGCTTTGATGTCCTCTGGAACCGGGTATATCTTGCTGGCAGTCATTTGATGTGCCTCCAAATTTTTAATAAAAAGCAGTGATATTGTTGATAGATCAATGTAGCCGTTCCTCACCAAAGAAAAATGCGACTTTGGTCTTACCGAGTGCGAAAATTCTATTTACTTACCATGTGTTACGACTTTCGTCTTATAGACCATCCGCTTATTTGCAATTGGTCTAAACTCATCCAAATTATTATTCGTTAACTGTATTTTTACACTTTTTTTACCAATCATCCAATTCCTGGACAAATGGGACGAGAAACATGAAAACCACTATGAAAACAATTACCCGCGCTGTATCACTGGCTGTAGCTGGCTTTGCGATGGCGTCGGCCAACGCGGCTACCATCGGCTCTACAGACGTTAAATACACCGGCTATATCAAAGTAGATGGCATCTACAGTGACTACTCTAACGGCGAAGGCCACCCGCTTAACCGGGATTTTTACGTGCCTTCTACTATTGCAGTTGGCGCATCGGATGATGACATTGGCGGCCGCTTCGACGGTCATGCCAGACAATCACGCTTTCGTTTAACCACTAATACGCCGGTAGATGGCGGAGACAGCATCACAGGTGTGCTGGAATTTGATTTCATGGTAACCAAAGGTGACTACGATAACGAGCGGATTTCTAATTCTTATCTGCCTCGTATGCGTCACGCCTTCTTAAAATACAAAAACTGGCTGGTAGGTCAAACCTGGACCACCTTTATGGATGTGGGTGCATTACCCGAGTCTCTGGACTTTATCGGTACTACCGACGGGATTACCTTCGGCCGTCAGGTAATGGTGCGTTATTCACAGAACGGGTTTGATTTTGCACTGGAAAACCCGGAAACCACCGTAGTGGGTGTGGGGGCGACAGATGACAACTCAGTACCGGATGTAATTGGTGCCTACACCCATAAAGCTGACTGGGGTCATGTAAAGGTTGCTGGTATCTTCCGCCAGTTATCTTATGAAGTTGGCGGTATTGATGCCTCTGACACCGGCATGGGCGTTTCGATTACGTCTAAAGTGAAGTTAAGCGATACCGACGACCTGCGTTTTACGTTCTTCACCGGTAGCGGCCTGGGCCGTTATGCAGCACTAAATGCTGCTCAGGGTGCAGTGTATAATGAAGATACCGGTAGCCTGGATGCCATTGACTCTACCGGTTACGGTGTGGCGTACCGCCATATGTGGACCGATAAAGCACGCTCCAGCATCATGTTTTCAGCCTTTGATGCCGACGCTGAGCAAGTCACTGAAGTGACCATGGGTGACTACACGGATAAAACCTATAGTGCTCGCGTGAATTATATTTACTCGATGAGTAAAACCATGACAGTGGGGGCCGAATATGCTTACGCGAAGCGCGAAACCGATGCCGGTCTTGAGGGTGATATGAGCCGCGTGCAATTTTCGGCGAAATACGCTTTTTAAGACTACACTTACTAAGGGCAGCGTATGCGCGCTGCCCGTTGTGTTCAGTTGTTCCCAAGTTGGCCACATTGATTGTGGCCTTTTTTATGGCAGCTTAAAGCCTGACAGTAATAAAAAGCCAAAAGGCATCGCAAAAAAGACACTCAGAATATACACCAGGCCCAGTACCTTTTGTTTGGCCACCCTGTCAGCCAGCAAACCGGACAACAGCGGTGGAATTTCTCGTAGCCAGGGCAACCCGAAAATCAACAGCACGGCCAGCAGATTATAGACAAAATGCACCAACGCGATTTGCAGAGCGGGTTCTGCCATCAGGCCGCTGACCCCAAGTGCAGCAATAATAGCAGTAATGCAGGTACCGATATTCGCACCCAGGGTAAATGGATAGATATCTCTGGCGGTGAGCACACCACTACCAACTAATGGCACCATGAGCGACGTAGTGGTTGACGAAGACTGCACCAGCACCGTTACCGCCGTGCCGGACGCTATGCCAGAAACCGGCCCTCTGCCAATACTGCTGTAGAGCATAGTTTTGGCCCGGCCGACCATCAGCGCTTTCATAATTTTACCCAGATAAGTAATGGAAATGATGATCAGACATATACCCGCCACGATCATCAGCGCGCCGGCATAACCCGAGGATAAACCAGACAACATCGACTCCAGTTGCTGACTAACCGGTGAGGTAACCGCTTTAATAGGATTAAACCCACCCACTTCCAGCACCTCATCGCTGTGCATCCAGCTCACTAGCACGCCACTGATTCTTTCCAGCAGGTTAAACATGATTTCCAGTGGCAGGAAGATAATCACCGACATCAGATTGAAAATGTCATGAATTGTGGCGGCCTGGAAAGCTTTGCGGTATTCATCGGCATTTTTGATATGACCCATGCTGACAATGGTATTGGTAATACTGGTGCCAACATTAGCGCCCATCATCATCGGCACGGCCAGGGTTATCGGTAATCCGCCGGCAACCATCGCCACGATAATCGAGGTAACGGTGCTGGAAGACTGAATCAGAGCCGTCGCGAGAATACCAATAATCAAGCCGGTAATGGGATTTTCAGCAAACTGAAATAGCGACTCTGCGTGACCGGCCGT
>JAYZXK010000414.1:0-5149 GCA_036141415.1 Pseudomonadota bacterium | reverse complement strand
CGAACATTATCGCCATCGAGCAGGTAGGTATGCTTACCCTGTTCGTGCAGCTTTTTCTCCAGCAGGTTGGCCAGGGTTGATTTACCCGAGCCACTTAAACCGGTTAACCACAATACGCGCGGTTTTTGGCCAAGGCTTTCGCCGCGAGTATCTTTATTGATCTCGTGTTGATGCCAGACGATATTGGTAGCCATTAGAAGTAACCTTCCATTTTCTTTTTCTCCATGGAGCCTGCGCTGTCATGGTCGATAACCCGGCCCTGACGCTCTGACGTTTTGGTCAGCAGCATTTCCTGAATAACCTCAGGCAGGGTGGCAGCAGTTGATTCCACCGCACCGGTTAGGGGGTAACAACCCAGAGTACGGAAGCGCACTGACCTCATTTCTGGTACTTCACCTTCTTCCAGTGGCATACGGTCATCATCAACCATGATAAGAACGCCATCACGTTCCACAACCGGACGAGGCTTGGCCAGATACAATTGTGGAATGTCGATGTTTTCTTTGTAGATATATTGCCAGATATCCAGCTCAGTCCAGTTAGACATGGGGAATACACGAATGCTTTCGCCACGGTTGACCTGGGAGTTATAAATGTTCCATAACTCCGGGCGCTGATTTTTTGGATCCCAGCGGTGGTTGCTGTCACGGAATGAGTAAACACGCTCTTTGGCACGAGATTTCTCTTCGTCACGACGTGCGCCACCAAATGCGGCATCAAATTTATATTTGTTCAGAGCTTGTTTTAAGGCGGCTGTTTTCATTACGTCGGTGTGTTTGGCACTACCGTGAGTAAATGGGCCCATGCCCATATCAACGCCTTCCTGGTTGATGTGTACCAGCAGATCAAAACCATGCTTTTTGGCCTGCTGGTCACGAAACTCTATCATTTCTTTAAACTTCCACGTGGTATCAACGTGAAGTAATGGAAAAGGAATTTTGCCAGGAGCAAACGCCTTACGCGCCAAATGAAGTAACACCGAAGAGTCCTTGCCTACGGAATAAAGCATCACCGGATTTTCAAATTCTGCGGCGACTTCACGAAAGATATGGATACTCTCGGCTTCGAGTTGTTTCAAGTGGGTGGTTGACGGGATACTATCAGTCATTTATCGAGTCCGAAGTTGTTGAGGTTTATATACGAAATGATTATATGCATAGAACCCTAACATATTTAGAAACAAAAGTGCTATGTTATTTTGCTATTTGAAATTACGTTTTTATTCCACTGTAATTTAGGCGTAATTAAGAAGGGCTTCTTACCTGCTAATAAAAATATATAGTTGCAAAAAAGAACATGTGATGAGCCCTTGATTTGTATGGACTAGCAAGGAAAGGGAAGGTTAAAACTGAAAATCATCAGGCCAACAGGCTTTTAGAGCATGCAGCAACACAGGGTAAATACTGCCCCCGTATTGCTGCTCCGATGTGTTATTTAAATAACGTTTTGCTGGTGATGAAGCGCCTCTTCAAACTTTTCAAAGGTCTCTTTAACGCTTTCCCGCGGCTGTGTCAGTTTAGACACAACGACTATTGCAATACTCGATAAAATAAAGCCTGGCACAATCTCATACATCCAGGCACTGAGTGACTGTCCACTAATGGTAATTGGCAGGTAAATCCATAACAGCACTGTTACTGCGCCAGTGATCATGCCGGCAAATGCTGCCGCCCGGGTCATGTGACGGTCAAACAGACTGAAGATTACCAGCGGACCGAAAGCTGCACCAAAGCCCGCCCAGGCATTACTGACCAACGACAAAATAGTGCTGTCGCGGTCATAAGCCAGCGCAATCGCCACCGCCGCTACCACGATCACGGATATCCGCCCGGCGATGACCAGTTCTTTCTCTGACGCATCCTTACGCAGAAATACCTGATAAAAGTCGCTGGTTAGGGAGCTGGAGGTCACCAGCAACTGAGAGGAAATCGTACTCATAATGGCCGCCAGTATGGCCGCCAGTAAAAAACCGCCGATTAAAGGATGGAACAGCAGTTGTGAGAGATAGATAAAAATGGTTTCCGGATCAATGCTAACGCCATCTTGTTGACTTAAATAAGCCATGCCGTACACGCCGGTAAAAAAAGCGCCGATGATGGACATGATCATCCAGCTCATGCCAATACGGCGTGCAACCGGTACATCTTTTACCGAACGTATGGCCATAAAGCGCACAATGATATGGGGTTGACCAAAATAGCCTAAACCCCAGGCCAACAGGGAAATAATACCGATAGTAGACAGCGCTGTGTTGGTGGAGGCGTCGGTAAACAGGGCAAACAGGTTGGGGTTGATATCGGTAATGATGGCATTGGCATCAGATAAGCCGCCGAGGTTCATGATCACCACAATAGGTACCAGAATCAGCGAAAGGAACATAATGCAGCCTTGCACAAAGTCGGTCATGCTTACCGCCATGAACCCACCAATTAATGTGTAAGCAACCACCACGCCGGCGGTTACATAAAGGCCTAGTTCGTAACTCAGGTTAAAGGATGACTCAAACAGCTTGCCGCCGGCCACCACACCAGAAGAAGTGTAAAGGGTAAAAAAGACAACGATAACCACGGAAGCAATCACTCGTAGCATGCGCGAGTTATCGGCAAAACGGTTTTCAAAATAGTCGGGCAGGGTGATGGCGTTATTGGCTATCTCGGTGTAAACCCGTAAGCGCGGCGCCACTAGAATGTAATTGGCAAACGCTCCGATAGTCAGACCCACCGCTATCCACATGGCTGATATGCCCGCAACATACATGGCACCGGGTAAGCCCATTAGCATCCAGCCACTCATATCCGAGGCTCCGGCCGATAGCGCCGTTACAGCAGGGCCAAGTTTACGCCCGCCCAACATGTAGCCTTCGACACTGGTGTCGGACTCTTTAAAGCTATACCAGCCAATACCCAGCATAACCAGAAAATACAGTCCCAAAGAAATCATTGTGCCAACTGCCATTAGCGCTCCCTTCTCATTATTGTTTGATTTAAGTGTGCTTTTTACGGGGAAGCGCTGCGTTAGCCATTTTGCCCCTAAAGCATCTCGTGTTGACTCACTATAACAGGATGACAGCCAATAGGTAAGGCGAGGGCATGAAAGCCCTGATATGAACCAGAGGAATTAATGCAACTTAGTCGTTTTAAAGCAATAACTTGTTTCAGGCTTGTCAGTTCAATACGGCTTCCAGCTTCCTGGAACCATTCCTGGAACAGCTTAGCTTCCTGGAACAGGACAGGCACTTCAACTCTTTAATTGAATAATAATGCGAAATAATTCGATTTTTCGGTGGTGTTTTCTTATCGGTCCTTAAAAAATGCTATTGGGTTTGCAAATGGGATAGGCTTATCGATAGATATTCCAACAACTTCATATGAGATGGATAATACGGGTTTATTTATGGCCTCTGATAGGCCAGGTAGTCTTGAAAAGTAGTGTGTTGATTTAGTGTAAGAAAAGCTTTCTGTCTAAGCAGAGTTGTATTTGTTCTTTCTACTAAGATTTCGATTTAACTTTTCGATGCTAACAGAAGTATGAAATTCTGTTTCTATGCCCGATATCATGGTTTGCCAGTCAGTCAGTTCTAATCCTGTCCTGGTAAGGATAGGGGAAACGGTATCTTCAATTTTCCCTCGCTTTTGCGGATGATAATGCCGACCTGAGAATTCCACTAATGCCAGGTAATCCTGAAGTTGAAAAGGTAAACCATCGGGCATATTGGCTCTGATATTACCCGCGAAGGGGAAAAGTAGTTTAGGTTGTTTGTTGGATTTAGCCGCATTGATACGTTGTTGAATGCTGGTATGGTTTGAAGTCTCAGGCGTTTTCGAAATACCCGCTCGTATTGGATTTAAGTCAACATAGGCCATACAAGCCGCTAATGCAGCGTCGTCTAACAAAGCTTGTGATTTGAAACGCCCTTCCCAGAAATGCCCGGTGCAGTCATCTTCTTTATTGGCCTGCCTGGCAATGTATTCATTGAGTAATCGCATAAACCAACTGATATCATAAAGTCGACGCCGGTAGACTTCTGCAATAGCAGTTACGGTAGCGATTTCTGCCTCTGTTAAACTTTTAGCTTGCTCAGGATGAATAAATCGTTGAGATAACAACATCCCTTTAAATAGTTTGTGCCAGCGCTGGATAATTTCTTTAGTCGATAAGATATCGGCTTTTTGTTTATTGATGCGTAATACCACATGAGTATGATTACTCATTATCGCAAACGCACAGACATCCACACAAAATACTTTAGCCAACAACATCAATCGGTCTTCGACCCATTGACGACGATGTTCGTAACTTCTTCCTGAGACTTTATCTTCGCCACAGAGATACGCACGACGCACACACCGGGAAACGCAGTGGTAGTAGGGCGTATCAGAAAGGCTAATCAGGCATTTACGAGGTCTTGGCATCCAAATATCCAATCTAAGAAACGGGTATATCTATTGTGCTGAAGTTGAGAAAAATTCAAACTGTACATGGGGATGGTGCGTGACTGTCCGAGAATTATGTCGACTTGGATGGTGAATGACTGTCCAAGAATTAGCAGTGATATGTTTGCTTGAATTTGAGTCTTCAGCCTCGTGCTTGTGGGGCTAACGAATAATAAAAAAGCCCTGACTGTTCAGTCAGGGCTTCTTCGTAATAACCGGCTTTTAGCGATTAGTTGTTAATCACAGCTACCATAGCTTTGGCCAGATCGTCGATGTTTGCCTGGCTGATACCTGCTACGTTAACGCGGCTGGAATCAACAAAGTAAACGCTGTGCTCATTACGCATCTTCTGTACTTGTTCCGGGGTGATACACAGGAACGAGAACATACCTTTCTGATTATTTACAAAGCTGAAGTCTTTTTGTGCGCCGTTGGCGGTCAGTTTTTCAACTAACAGGCTACGCAGAGTAGACATGCGGTTACGCATCTCGTTAACCTCGGTTTCCCACTCTTGCTTAAGTGCAACATCGGATAAGATGATGTCTACCAGCGCACCGCCGTAGCTAGGTGGCATAGAGTACATACCACGGGCAACCGACTGAATTTGCGCCTGGGCGATTTTCTTGGTCGCGCTGTCTGCGGTAACTATAGCCGCTAAGCCAACACGTTCACGGTACAGACCGAAGTTTTTGCTGCACGAGGCGGCGATGATCACT
>JAYZXK010000413.1:0-9569 GCA_036141415.1 Pseudomonadota bacterium | reverse complement strand
CATAATACCAGTATGGAAGCGCTTTTTTATTCTAATTAGTTATACCCTTTAACATTAGTGAGTTATAAAACAAAAACAGATGGGTAAAAATTTCAATTAAAAAAACAACCGAAACGCATGTTTTTTCTACTTTACTCAGGCTTATCAAGTCTAATTCATTGAATATTATTAGGTTAATGTGAGCTGTGGAAGAAGCAGAGTCGTCTGGTGGTACTTTAGTAATTTAAATAAATAAACCTATAACTAAAAGCTATTAAAAAACTGTTGAATACTGTTCGTATATACAGATTTTCATAAATATGTAACCATTGAGGTATTCTCACGAGGTTAGTCATTACTTACAAAAATTGCTGCCGATTAGCGCCTAAGCCGCGCCAATACTGGCTCTTAATTAGTTATCCACCAAATCTGTGGATAACTATGTTGATAGAATTGTCGGATGACTAATTGCACTGCGGGCAAGTCAATTTATTGTCACATATATGTCACATTACGGCGATTTAAAAACAATATAAAACAATTACTTATATTTAATCTATTGGATAATAGACGAATGCATGTCATTTTTTTTATTGGGGGGATAGACATGATTTTTCTTGTGTGTTAAACGCTGAAGTAATGCGTGCGGTAACGCCCTGTTAACAATAAATTCACCTGATACACAATTTTGCGCGCTGTTCAAAAGTTATTCGGTTTTTAGCATGAAGGACAGGATTTGCTTCGAAACACCCTCAAAGCGCCCAATGCCTTGTGTACAGGCTGTCATATTCGTATTTGCGTGAAATATGAACAATTAAGTTTCCGTTATTAACCGTTAAATTGATAAAAAGAGCGGAAATGTTGCCGGTTTATGTTCTAGCGTTTTTATTTGATAAATCCCTGTTGTTCACTGACGCGGTCGATTACACTTGGAAATAACATTCATTGGCTTTAAAAATCGCAAAAATAATTAACCATTCCGGGCAAGATGCAACGTAGTTATTTAAAGCTACCCCGCTGATTGCCACATTATGCCGGGCAGGCAGCCAGTAACGTCAGTCTATTAAAGTATTAAGTGAGCAGAGTGAAGCAGGATAAATCACGAGATTTAATCAATGGTGATATTGCCGAGTCGTTAAAACGCATGACCGTTCCCATGATCATTGGCATGATCATGATGATGAGCTTTGGTCTTATCGATACTTTTTTTGTCAGCCTGCTGGGCACTGAGCCACTGGCTGCAATCAGCTTTACTTTTCCGGTGACTTTTACGCTTATCAGTTTGAATATCGGCCTCGGTATCGGAACCTCAGCCGTAATCGCCCGCCTGGCCGGACAGGGCAAGCAGGATGGAGCCCGGGAGACTGGCTCAGGGGCACTGATGCTGTCTTTTATTATGGTGGGCATTCTTGCGGTGTGCGGTGGCCTGAGTATTGATTTTGTGTTTCAGTTACTGGGCGCCCAGCAACATTTAATGCCGCATATCCATGACTACATGGAAATCTGGTATTTTGCTTCAGTATTTTTAGCTCTGCCGATGGTAGGCAACAGCGTGTTGCGCGCTCGCGGAGACACCAAAACCCCGAGTATTATTATGGCCACAGGTGGTGGTATCAATGCGCTGCTGGATCCTTTGTTTATTTTTGGCTTTGGGCCGGTGCCTGCCATGGGGATTGGTGGTGCCGCGCTGGCTACGCTTATTTCCTGGATTGTATGTTCTGTGTGGATCCTGTATTTACTGGCCAGGCAACGTAATTATATTCTACCCCGTCTGTTAACTGTAAAAGAACTGGCTGAACGTAGTCGTTCTATTCTACATATCGCACTACCAGCTGCCGGCGCAAATATGTTAACGCCCATTGCCGGCGCGATTCTGACCCGTGTTGTTGCAGGGTATGGCGAAGAAGCTGTTGCAGCATGGGGAGTAGGAAGCCGACTGGAGTCATTCACTACCATTTTAGTGCTGGCGCTATCGATGTCGTTACCTCCGTTTATCAGTCAGAACATGGGCGCCAATCGCTTTGAACGGGTTAAAGACGCCTATTGGTTGGTAGTAAAATTCGTGCTGGCGTGGCAATTGTTCATCAGTGTGGTGTTATGGTTGTGTTCTGGCCTGCTGGCATCGCTGTTTGCCAAAGAGCAGCAGGTGGCCGAATTGATCCAGATGTTTCTGATCATTGTACCTTTAGGGTATGGTTTACAGGGAATCGTTATCCTCACTAATTCCTCGCTAAACGCGATTCATTTACCTATGTCGGCGCTGGTACTTAGTGTGATCCGTCTGTTTGTCTTTTTTGTGCCGATCACCATTACCATGGGCATATTTTATGACTTGCAAGGTATCTTTAGCGGCGCGGTAATCGCGAATTTGCTGATGGCCATGGTATCAGTTTACTGGTTCCGGCGGTCTCTGCGGGTAGTCTCAGCACAAACACACGAATAAAGGTTTTTAATATGGCAGATAAAGGCTTTGAGCTTGTTTCCAAATATCAGCCTGCGGGTGACCAGCCCACGGCGATTGAAGCGCTGGTGGATGGACTGGAAAGCGGTCTTGCTCATCAGACGCTGTTGGGGGTAACCGGTTCAGGTAAGACCTTCACCATGGCAAATATTATTAACCAGGTTCAGCGACCAACATTGCTGCTGGCGCATAATAAAACTCTGGCGGCGCAGTTATACGGCGAGATGAAGGAATTCTTCCCGCATAATGCCGTAGAGTATTTCGTGTCTTACTATGACTATTATCAGCCAGAAGCTTACGTACCGAGCACCGATACCTTTATTGAGAAAGATGCCTCGATAAACGACCACATTGAACAAATGCGATTGTCGGCGACTAAAGCGCTTATGGAACGTCGTGATGTAGTGATTGTGGCCAGTGTCTCGGCCATCTACGGTTTGGGCGATCCGGAATCCTACATGAAAATGCTGCTGCATTTGCGCACCGGCGATACCATCAACCAGCGGGATATTTTAAGACGTCTGGCCGAGTTGCAATATAAGCGTAATGATTTGGCTTTTGAACGGGGCACGTTCAGGGTGCGCGGCGATGTGATTGATATCTTTCCGGCAGACTCTGAGAAACAGGCGGTGAGGGTAGAACTGTTTGATGAAGAAATTGATCGCATCAGTCTGTTTGATCCGCTCACCGGCTCAGTTGAGAAAAACGTGGTGCGGGCGACCGTATTCCCGAAAACGCACTATGTTACACCGCGGGAAAAAATTCTCAGCGCGGTGGACCGTATTAAAGATGAGCTCGCCGACCGTAAAAAGCAACTGCTGGAAGTCAATAAACTGCTGGAAGAGCAGCGCATTTCACAGCGCACTCAGTTCGACATCGAAATGATGCTGGAACTGGGCTATTGCTCCGGGATCGAGAACTATTCACGCTACCTCTCTGGCCGGGCGCCTGGCGAGCCACCACCAACATTGCTGGATTACTTTCCGGCTGATGGTCTGATGTTTATCGACGAATCCCATGTTACGGTGTCGCAGATCGGCGCAATGTACAAAGGCGACCGCTCGCGCAAGGAAACCCTGGTGGAATACGGGTTCCGGTTGCCGTCGGCACTGGATAACCGGCCGCTCAAGTTTGATGAATTCGAGCATATCTCACCACAAACCATTTATGTGTCAGCCACGCCAGGTAACTATGAACTGGAAAAATCCGACGGCGAGGTGGTTGAGCAGGTAGTGCGGCCCACCGGCTTACTGGATCCGGTGATCGAAGTACGCCCGGTGGCCACTCAGGTAGACGATGTGCTGTCTGAAATTCAACTGCGGGTAGCGGTGGATGAACGGGTACTCATTACCACACTGACAAAACGTATGGCCGAGGATTTAAGTGATTATCTTAATGAGCATGGCGTAAAAGTGCGTTATCTGCACTCGGATATCGATACGGTGGAGCGGATTGAGATCATCCGCGATTTGCGCCTGGGCAAGTTTGATGTGCTGGTAGGTATTAACCTGCTTAGGGAAGGTCTGGATATGCCTGAGGTGTCGCTGGTAGCGATTCTCGACGCCGACAAGGAAGGCTTCCTGCGCGCTGAAAAATCCCTCATTCAAACCATGGGTCGTGCGGCGCGTCATGTTAATGGGAAAGCCATTTTGTATGCCGATACTATTACCGGTTCTATGCGCAAGGCCATCGATGAAACCGAGCGTCGCCGCGCCAAACAGGTTGAACATAATACGGCGAACAACATTACGCCTCAGCGATTGCATAAACCTATTACTGACATAATGGATCTGGGTGACTCTGTAGCGCCAGGCTCTGGCCAGGTGAAGCTGCGTAAAGTGGCTGAGTCCAGGAAGGCCGCTAAAGCCGCTTCAGCAACTGAGCTGATGGCGCAGGTGAGCGAACTGGAAAAGCAGATGTTCGAATATGCCAAAGAGCTGGAGTTTGAAAAAGCAGCGTCGTTACGGGATGAAATTGAGCAACTAAGAAAACAGGTGGTAGCTCTCTCTTAGTGGCTTGAAATGTTGCCGGTATGGCCCGGCAGGCCGTTATTTTAGTGCTTTCCCTGTCGAACGCGAAAAATATGATTGTAAATATTGTGTACTGTGCCTATTATGGCTTGAGTATTGATAACCATACCTATTTTGGGTGCAATCATGTTAAACCGATTACAAGAATCTGATATCAAATTACTGCGGGTGTTTTATGCAGTAGCCAGTTGTAATGGCTTCACGGCAGCTGAGCCGGTATTAAGAATGCAGCGTCCCAATATCAGTGCCGCCATCAAAAAACTTGAGGAACGGCTGGATCTCGTTCTTTGTCATCGCGGTCGCGGTGGTTTTCAGATGACCAAAGAAGGCGAAGTGGTTTTTCAGGAAACCAAGCGTATCTTTAATGCCTTCGATAACTTTGTTTTTAATTTAAAATCACTGCACGACGACTATTCTGGCCACATTACCCTGGTATTGATGGCTGGCCTGCCGCTGTCTATGCATCTGGCGGTAAGCCGGGCAGTGAAAAGCACCATGAAAAAGTTTGATGATATTCACGTGAATATCCAAACTCGTTTGTATAACGAAGTGGAGCACGTGGCGCTGTCGGGTGAATGTCACCTGGTGATCTCAACCTACGACATGGTGAAACCGGAATCGGTGACTTTCCACCCCATTGGAACGTCTTGCCAGGGCCGCTTGTACTGCGCGCCTTCTCATCCGTTGGCCAAATACCGGGATGTGGATGCCTTACCTGAAAACGTCAGAATTGAAGATTACCCGGCCATTGGCATTTCCGGCTTATCTTCGGCCAATTATATCGATGGCGATCGTCGCCTGGCTATCCAGACATTCTCTGATTCATTTGATGCCGCGATGTCGGCCATGATGACAGGTGAGTATGTGGCGCTGCTGCCTGACTACATGGCAAAAGAGCAGGGCGTTGCGTTAGGACTGGTGCCTATTGCTAACGGTAATCTGTTTGAATTCAGCCATGAGCTGTTTGTAATGAACGGCAAGAATACCCGCTTAAACCCGGTATTGCGCCACTGCATTAAAGAGCTCAGCTACTTTATTACCGAAAGCCAGAAGTAAGGTTACGCGGTTAAAAATAAAGCGCCTGAATGAGAAATCATCAGGCGCTTTTTGTTAGCTGTTATTCGTAGTCGAGAGGATCGGTTTTACCATTGTCCCGGAAAGCTTCCAGACGTTCCTGACAGGCGCCACACTGACCACAGGCTTTTTCCCGGCCGTTATAACAGGTCCAGGTTTTACCGTAATCCAGACCCATTCTGAGGCCGTCAGTGAGAATAGCCGTTTTACTCACCTTCAGGTAAGGGGTAACTATTTCAACCGCCTCGTAATTGGCGATGGCACACACATCATTCATTTTTTCGACAAACTCAGGGCGGCAATCCGGATAGATAGCGTGATCACCTGAGTGGGCACCGTAATAAACCTTAGTGGCTTCTTCACTCACAGCATAACCCACCGCCATAGAGAGCAGTATCATATTACGGTTTGGCACAACGGTGGTTTTCATGCTGGGCTCTTCGTAATGCCCTTCAGGTACATCAATGTCACTGGTAAGCGCTGAGCCGCCTATCAGGTCGTTGATGGCAGAGATATCCACAATTTTGTGCGGAATCGATAGGTCGGCACACACCCGCGCGGCGTAATCGAGCTCTTTTTTGTGGCGCTGGCCGTAATTGAACGACAGAGCCATGGGCGACTTTCCATCTTCCAGGGCTTTGTTGAGCACGGTAAAAGAGTCCATGCCGCCGGAATAGATAACAATCACTTTTTCAGACATAACAGGTATAATTTAATAAATGATAACGGAATTTTATGCTATCCCTGCTAGAATCCCAACAAGAATCACGACAGGATTAAACAATTGACAGATCAACGACTCAATATCAATGAAATGTTCGAAACCATCCAGGGCGAGGGCGTTTATACCGGCTTGCCAGCGGTGTTTGTGCGCCTGCAAGGGTGCCCGGTAGGGTGTCCGTGGTGCGATACCAAGCACACCTGGGAGCTGAACGAGAACATGATAGACAGCGTTGATGCCGTGATAAATAAAACCGCTGAATCGGAGCGCTATTTCGGTATTTCAGAACTGGGTTTGCTGGCCCTGTTTGAGCAGCAGCGCTACCAGGCTAAGCACGTTGTTCTTACTGGCGGAGAGCCCTGCATGTACGATTTAACCGAGTTAACTGAGTTACTTCATGAGCATGGCTATACCACCCAAATTGAAACCAGTGGTGCATTTGAAGTGCGCTGCGCCAAAGACACCTGGGTGACCGTATCGCCCAAAATTAATATGAAAGGCGGCTACGACATTCTAACCAGCGCCCTTAAACGCGCCAACGAAATCAAACACCCCATCGCCATGCAAAAACACATTGATGAACTGGATGCGCTGCTGGCTCGCCTGGACGAGGTTCCGGGCATCATTTGCTTGCAACCCATCAGTCAGCAGCCCAGAGCCACTGAACTGGCCATCAAAACCTGTATCGAGCGTAACTGGCGTTTGTCGTTACAAACGCATAAATACGTCGGCATCGCCTGAGGCAAGGCCAATGAAGAAGCACATTATTACTCTTCAGCGCAGTAGGACTTTTCGCAGAATAGGTCTGCTGTTAGTACTGTTATTGTGGACGCTTAATGCCAGTGCGGCTAACTGGTCTATTCATTATCCGCGCCCCATTAATGAAAGTGACAGCCGCCATGAATATCCGTTAACACTGCTTAAACTGGCACTCAGTAAAACCGGTGTTCGCTACACGCTTACCCCGTCTGAACGTATTTTGCTGCAGGGCAAGGCGATTCGGCAATTAAAAGAAAACCGTGAAATCAACATTATCTGGGTTATGACAGATATGCAGCGCGAAAAAGAGCTGCTACCGATTCGTATCCCTATTCATAAAGGGTTGATTGGCTGGCGTGTGTTTTTAATTAATCAGGACTTTGCTGCTAAGTTTCAGGATATCCGTGAAGTAGGAGATTTAACCTCGTTAACGGTGCTACAGGGGGCTGAGTGGCCGGATACCAAAATTCTGCAGTCCAACGGGTTTAACGTACTTACAGTGTCTGATTTCCCCGAGGCATTTAACCGCCTTGAGTTGAAGCAGGGCGATTTTTTTCCGCGCGCGGTTAGCGAAGTATTAGGTGAATTGAATGCCCGTTCACTGGATGACGATATTGTGCTCGAGCCATCTTTGGTTGTGCATTATCCTGCGGCGATGTATTTCTTTGTGAATCGTTCCAATCCCACCATGGCGCGCTTGATTGAGACCGGCTTAAGAAGGGCACTGGAAGACGGCTCTTTCGATAATATCTTTGTCAGCCATCATCGTGAGGCGTTGCTTAAAGTTAACGTTGGTGAGCGCAAGGTGTTCCACCTGGAAAATCCATTACTCCCTAAGGAAACGCCTTTGGATGATAAAGCCTTATGGTTTGATCCGCAGTTACATACGCCCCAGAGCGCGGCTAAACAAGATTAATAAGCAGATACAAAAACAGCACCTCAAGGTGCTGTTTTTTTTAAAGTGAAAGCGTAGCTTATGCTTTACCGTGAACGCCCTGCATGGAGCGGCCAGATGGGTCGGCATTGTTCTTAAAGCTCTCATCCCATTCAAGGGCTTCAACCGTACTACAGGCGATAGATTTGCCACCAGGCACACAGCGAGCTGCTGTTTCTTGCGGGAAATACCCCTCAAAAATTGTGCGGTAGTAGTAACCTTCTTTGGTGTCCGGAGTATTGATTGGGAAGCGGAATTCCGCAGAAGCCAGCTGTTGATCGCTTACTTCGTTGGCTACAAAGTCCTTGATTGAGTCAATCCAGGAATAACCTACGCCGTCACCAAATTGTTCTTTCTGACGCCATAATACTTCTGGCGGCAGCGTTTCACCATTATCAAAGGCTTCACGCAGAATGTATTTCTCCATTTTGCCGTTGCCACACATTTTATCTTTCGGGTTGAGGCGCATAGCCACATCCATGAATTCTTTATCCAGGAAGGGTACACGGGCTTCGACACCCCAGGCTGAGGTGGCTTTGTTTGCACGGGCGCAATCGAACATGTGCAGGCGGTCCAGTTTTCGTACCGTCTCTTCATGGAACTCTTTGGCATTGGGTGCTTTGTGGAAGTACAGGTATCCACCAAAGATTTCATCAGAGCCTTCGCCAGACAGTACCATTTTGATGCCCATAGCTTTAATCTTACGGGTCATCAGGTACATTGGTGTAGCGGCACGGATAGTGGTGGTGTCGTAGGTTTCCAGGTGATAAATCACATCACGAATGGCATCCAGACCTTCCTGAATAGTGAAGTGGATTTCGTGATGCACCGTACCAATCATTTCTGCAACCTTTTGAGCAGCCACTAAATCGGGCGCACCTTCAAGGCCTACAGCAAATGAGTGCAAACGCGGCCACCAGGCATCGGATTTGTCTTCGTCTTCAACCCGTTTGGCAACGTATTTGGCGGCGACAGCAGAAACCAGCGATGAGTCCAGGCCACCCGATAACAGTACGGCGTAAGGCACGTCTGACATCATGTGCGACTTAACTGCTTTTTCGAAGGCTACACGCAGTTCTTCGATGTTCGACTCGTTATCTTTAACGGCGTCGTATTCCATCCAGTCGCGCTTATAGTACTTCACCATTTCACCGGTTTTGCTCCACATGTAGTGGCCCGGAGGAAATTCACTAATCGTTTTACAAACCGGGGCCAGCGCTTTCATCTCGGAAGCCACGTAGAAATTACCGTGTTCGTCGTAACCGGTATACAGCGGGATAATACCAATATGGTCACGGGCAATCAGATAGGCATCTTCTTTTTCGTCATACAGAATGAACGCAAACATGCCTTGTAAATCATCAATAAACTCAACACCGCGCTGTTGGTACAGCGGCAGAATGACCTCGCAGTCAGAGCGGGTTTTAAAGTTGTAAGGAGTGTCCAGCTCTTTAGCGAGCTGCTTGTGGTTGTAGATCTCACCATTTACAGCCAGAGCCTGGTGACCGTTGTCACTGATCAGTGGCTGGGCACCCGTATCAACATCGACGATTGCTAAACGCTCGTGACACAAAATGGTATTGTCATTATTCCAGATACCCGACCAGTCAG
>JAYZXK010000412.1:0-7690 GCA_036141415.1 Pseudomonadota bacterium | reverse complement strand
AATGTTGGCAAAAGAATCAACAATCACTTCGGCGTATATTTCAGGTGGGCTATCCGACAAATCCATACAGTTTGGGTCGTTTGATTACATTAAAAATCAGCGGTACAAAAATACAGCACATTTCGTCAGGTTAACGTAAATATAGCCAGACTGTACAGATACACTTTGGGCTAATATACGCAAGGCGCTAAAACAGTTTGCTGCCCCAGCCAAGCTTTTTCCGCAGTACATTAAAATAGCTGTAACCGGCAGGGTGCACCAACGACAGTCTGTCATTGCTTTTTCTGACCCGAATTTCATCGCCGGGCAGGGCCGGGAGGACAATATGGCTGTCGCAACTAACCTGTACGCTGTCTACATTGGCTTTGGAAACCCGCATGGAAATGGTGCTGTTAGCGTCAACCACAATGGGCCGGCTACTTAAGGTATGCGGAAACATGGGTACCAGTGTTAGTGCGTCAAGATGTGGCATTAAAATGGGGCCGCCACCAGATAAGGAATAGGCTGTGGAACCTGTGGGAGTTGCTACAATCAGCCCGTCTGAACGTTGACTAAACACAAACTGATCGTCAATAAACACTTCAAACTCGGTCATGTGGGCAACTTTGCCGTGGTGCAGCACCACTTCGTTAACCGCCGAGTTGTTACTTTTTAGCTGCTCGTGGCGATACACTTCTACTTCCAGCAGAAAGCGTTGCTCAACCATGGTTTCACCGTTATAGATAAGATCCATTTGCTGAACCACTTCATCCGGATGGATATCGGTAAGAAAACCCAGGTTACCGCGGTTAACGCCTACTACGTGAATATTAAAGCGGGAGAGTACGCGAGCAGCACCAAGCATATTGCCATCGCCGCCAACCACTACTGCAAGGTCGGCCTGCTTACCAATAGAGACAAGGTCGCAAACGGTGAAGTCATCGCCATCCATTTCCTGGGCGACGCTTTCTTCAACAAGAATGGTGCATTGTTTGGCGCGAAGATAATCCGCTAATGCATTGAGGCTTACATGGGCACCTTCGTGGGCCGCTTTACCGATTAATCCAACGGTGTTGTATGGCATGTTGTTCGTCTTCCCCACTTCCTGAGGCGACATTACCATAACCTTATGCGCAAAATAAAGCAGGAGGCGATATTAAGCATCTCCTGCTCATATGGCCGGGGTTTATCTGGCGGTCCAGCCACCGTCTAAAATCATGGTTTGGCCGGTAATGTTGCGGGCAGCACTGCTCATTAAAAAGGCCGCTGTTTCGCCCAGTTCTTCCAGACTGATGAATTGCTTTTTCGGCATTGGCTCAAGCATAATTTTATTCACCACTTCTTCTTCGCTGATGCCGTTTTCCTTAGCCTGTGAAGCGATCTGTTTTTCTACCAGAGGCGTTTTCACATAAGCCGGACACACCGTATTAATAGTGATGTTGGCGTCACCGGTCTCTAGCGCAATGGTTTTCGAAAAGCCCAGTAACCCGTGTTTTGCCGCGACATAAGCCGACTTGAACGGGGAGGCAACGACTGAATGAATAGAGCCAATATTAATAATCCGGCCGAAGTCTCTTTCGCGCATACCAGGCATAAACGCCTGAGTAAGTAACGCCGGGCCAACCAGCATAATATTGATCAGCATTTGCCACTTTTCTGGTGGGAAGTCTTCAATTTTAGACACGTGCTGAATACCGGCATTATTAACCAGAATATCGACTGGCGTATCTTTGAGTTTGGCGGGCAGGGCGCCTACCTGTTCTGCGTTGGTGACGTCAACTTCAACAGGGAGTGCCTTAATGTTTTTGTCGGCCAGTTTCTGACAAGCTTCAGCGGCGGCGTCGGCGTTGATGTCGGCTACCAGAATGGTGTGTCCCTGAGCGCCTAGAAATTCGGCAATACCATAACCAATACCACTGGCACCACCGGTAATAAAAATATTGTAAGATGACATAGAAAATAATCCTTAGCGTGTGGCTAGAAAATCAATAAAAGCATTTACCGCTTTAATTTGCGGCCCTTCACTGGTTGCGTAGGCGTCTGACGTATACCCCCACCAATCCCAACATCCCTGCGGATTCATTGGCATGATTAACGATTTTCGGGTTTGCGGGTAAATCACTACTAACTGGTTGTCGTCGGCCCAACGGTTAAGACCGGTCTGTTCTATATAAGCCATATCAACGGCTTGGGCATACTGATTGCAACCATGGAAACTCACATGTACGCGGCAGGCTTCGCCATTACTGCATGATGCCGGGATATAAGCGTAACCTTTGTCGGCCAGCGTGCTGGCATCATCGCCGGCAATTTCCTGTTGATCAAAGGAAATTACTTCACCTTCTAATACGTCATCAGGGGTATTTAGTTCACCTAACAGCGCAGTGAGCAATTCGCCAGCGGCATCATACTCACATTTACCGATATAAGGCGAAGCGGAGTCCAGACAACTGCCACCGGCATCGACGGTGGGAAACACGTGAGAAAAGGGTTTGTCGTTAACATAGGTCAGCTGTTCAGCCGGTACCCACTGTTGGTACTGTTGATACAAGGCGTCGCTTACGGCTGAGTTGACCCGCGTATCGGCAGTACCGTGCAGCAACCATACTTTGTCGTCTTTTAAATTAGCCAGCGGTGGAATTTTACCGGCCTGTTCCCAGCTTTTGGCCTGCGCACTCAGTGCCTTAACATCCAGCGGTGAATTCACTTTATCAACACACTGACCAAGGGCTACGGCAATATCGTTTTGTGCACAGTAATAGGGGCCTGATGCCAGCATTGCCGCACCGGTCACTTTATCGCTGTTGGCCAGATGAAACTGGGTGGCCATAAAGCCGCCAGAGGATAACCCTGACACGGTAATCGCGTCGGTATCAAGCTGTAAGCTGCTTTCCTGCTGAGCGATACTGCCTTGCGCGAAAGCGACAAGGCCGAAGCCCAAAGCCGTTTTTAAGGTTGTCTTCATTAATTAATGTCCCTGTTAATACTTTAAAAATGCTTCAATCGCATCGGCTTTTTGTTTGATGCTCACTACGCCATCGAAATGACCAAGACTGCCGCTGAGCTCTTCATAGCGACTGTCTTTACCCCGCTTTTGTAAAGCTTCGTGGGCTTTTTGCGCCATGTAAGGCATTAATAATAAATCATTTGAAGCCGGCAAGAATAAGGTTTTTGCTTTCACAGACTGCATGGTTTGCGCCAGTGAGTCGCCGTTGCCGGCAAGAAACAGCTGACAGGCGCGCACCAGATACAGTAAATGATTGGCATCCATTTTTTCCGCTCTTGAGCGGGCACGATTAGTTAACCAGGTAACAATACTGTGCGATTTGCGAATACTGCTCAATGGCCCGGTTTCCAGCGGGTGATAATTGAGCTTCTCACCTTGCTGATTAAAATACAGTGGGTGCAGCGCTTGTTGGGTAATTAACATCAGTGCAGCAGCAAGGCCATCTACAGGTGGTTCGCTGTCGTAATAGTTGCCGTCCTGCCAGTTCTTATCGAGTCGAATAGGAATGGCCCATTGCTCTAAAGCCGCTGTGGTCCAGGCGTCGCTGTCACCGGTGCCAATTACTGATATCATGCGTTGCACCCAGTCGGGGTAACTGGCTGCCCATTCAAGCGCCTGCATGGATCCCATGGATGGCCCGATAACCGCGTGCAGTTTGCTTATCCCCAAACTTTCTAGCACCGCTTTTTGCACATTAACAAAATCTTTAATGGTGACTACCGGAAAATCGAGGCCGTAAGGCTTCCCGGTGTCGGGGTTAATACTGGCCGGGCCGGTGGTGATCACATTAGGATCGTTGGCGTTGAGATTGGCGAGGCTATCCACGCTGATGACAAAATACTGGTCAGTATCGATGGCTTTGCCCGGGCCGATAATCGCATCCCAATAGCCCGGCGCTGCGTCATCGGGATGATATTTACCGGCAGCGTGGGAGTTGGCGGAGAAATAATGGGTGATCAGAATCACATTATCTTTGGCCTGATTAAGTTTGCCGTAGCTTTCCCAGCCTACTTGCAGCGACTTAATTGTTCGCCCGCCAACAGTTGTGTATGAAGGCATGCTAAAGCGTTCTTTGCTGGTGAGTAACACTTCTTCAGCTGCTGCAGTTACTGCTGGCAGGGCCAACAGTAGTGCGCAGCATAATAAGAATATCCGTGCCATGGTATCTCCTTAAAACAAACTAAACAGCGCGATAGCCATTGCTAAACCGATGAGCGGCACCACAACGGTTAACGCTGCCACAGAACCATAGGCGGCTTTGTGCGTTTCATGACAAATTGCCCGAATAGTGGTCACAACGTAACCATTATGCGGCAAAGAGTCCAGTGCGCCGGAGGAGATGGCGACAATACGGTGTAATTCTTCGGGTTCAACGCCGCGGTCGATATAGTGCTGACCGATTAATGGCAATACAATGGCCTGGCCACCCGAGGCAGAACCGGTTAAACCGGCAATGACACTCACCGCGACGGCGGCGCCGATAAGTTCGTTACCGGGCAGGTTGGCCATGACCTCTACCGTTGCCTGGAAAGCTTCAGTGTTTTTGGCGATAGATCCAAAGCCTACTACTGCTGCGGTATTACCAATAGCGACCAGTGCGCCGGTGGTACCGGTGTTAACGGCTTTAGAGAGGTCGTGGAAATACTGAAAGTTAATCAGCATCAGGGTTAAAACACCTCCGGAAAGTGCCACGATAAGAGCCAGCTGTGCCAGTGATTCGTGCAACCAGAAACTCAGTACCAGAACAACCAGTAAGGGAATAACCCCGGTTAACGGATGAGGGAGATCGCGCACGGGTACTTTGGGGTCAGAAGCCCGCTCCTCAAACTTTTCACCCTTGGCAATGGCTTTACCTATCATGCGCTTAAGCCACCAGTAGCCAAAGCATGCCATGAAGATGGCTACCACCAGACTGACTTCCCAACCAGCAAAAGGCGAAGTGCCCAGGTATTTAATCGGGATCCAGTTTTGAATTTCTGGTGAACCGGCCGAGGTCATGGTGAATGTCACCGATCCAAATGCCATGGTCGCCGGAATAAAGCGGCGCGGCAAATTGGCGTCTTTAAACAGGCTTAGTGCCATGGGGTAAACTGAAAAAGCGACCACAAACAAACTCACGCCGCCGTATGTTAAGATGGCACAGGCCAGTACCACCGCCACAACCGCGTGTTTGAAGCCCAGTTTTCCTACTATCCAGCGGGCTACAGAATCTGCCGCACCGGTATCTTCCATGAATTTGCCAAATATCGCCCCCAGTAAGAACATAAAAAACCAGGCAGAAATAAACCCTGCGAAACCACTCATATAAGTGGTGACGAAATTTGCATCGCCGGTAAACAGGGGAAGGCCACTTGTTAGTGCCACAATTAACGCACACACTGGCGCAGCAATGAATAAATTCATGCCGCGTATAGTGAGTACGATAAGCAGTCCCAGTCCACCAACCAGTCCGAGTAAACTCAACATAATGTTACTTTCCTTTGATTGAAATCTGTGACCGCAGACTCTTCATCAGTGCTGCAAAGTGTGGCTCGCATTAACAAATCTGCCCATAGTACGATGGTACTAGTTACGAAATAGTACGATGGTACTAGTTACGAAATTGTTAAAAATCTCTACAGTTAACTCGACCGCGTTCTTCAGAACGATTTTTTGATTTACTAAAACAAGGGACACCCTATGAAACACACATTCGGTAATAAAATAAATTTTAGCCGTACACTCTGCGCTACGGCGGTAACGCTGGCCTGCTTAGGATCACAAGCCGCTTTTGCACAGGATGCTGAAGACGGAATCGAAAAAGGTAAACTGGAGAAAATCGAAGTTACGGCGCGTAAAACGGTTGAGAGCCTGCAGGAAGTTCCGGTTGCTATCACCTCGCTGGGCGCTGTTGAACTTGGTAATAAAGGGATCAGTGTTTTAACAGAAGTGCAACAATTCTCGCCTAACACCACGCTGCAAACCAGCCGTGCTACCAACTCCACATTGACCGCCTTTATCCGTGGTCTGGGCCAGCAGGATCCGCTGTGGGGTTTTGAGCCAGGCGTTGGTATTTATATTGACGACGTTTATGTTGCCCGTCCTCAGGGTGCGGTGCTTGACTTACTTGACGTACAGCGTATTGAAGTTTTGCGTGGGCCACAGGGCACTCTGTATGGTAAAAACACCATCGGTGGTGCGGTAAAATATGTTACCAAAGATATGGTGGGTGACCCCACCTTCAATATCGAAGGGACAGTTGGTAACTATGGACGTAAAGACGTAAAAGTGACCGGTCAGTATCCACTTGTGGAAGATAAGGTTTATCTGGGCTTTGGTTATGCCAATCTGAATCGTGATGGCTATGGTGAATTCCTGCAAAGCGCGCTGGAAGGTCAGGACCGTGAAAACTACAACAAAGATCTGTGGGCTGCACGGTTAACTCTGGAAGCGCATATTACTGACGATTTATTTTTCCGTCTGGGCTGGGATAAAACCGAAGACTCTTCACACTCCAAAGGGGGTTATCGCCTGTTGCCCAGTATCTTAACCGATGCGCCGGTACCGGATTCAGTTTATGATTCCTACACCAGTCTGCCGACCTGGAATAAAGTAGAGCTTGAGGGCTACAGCTGGTTGATGCGTTATGATGTGTCAGACAATCTGGAACTGAAATACATTGGTTCACATCGTGAAAGTTATTCACCAACCAACATTGATGGCGATAATACCGCGCTGGACATTTTTGATTTGTCGGCCATTTTTGATGATGAAAACGATACCCATGAATTACAAGCCAACTACCTGGGCGATAATTTTACGCTGGTAAGTGGTGTTTACTACTACGATGGTGAGTCCTGTGGTCAGTTTGATGCGGTATTAGGCTTCCTTGGCCGTGCAGCCTTTGGCACGCCGGCTCTTACCCGTGAAGTTTCAGGTTGTAACAACAGTGAAAGTGTTGCGGTATATGGTCAGTTAAACTACGACATCACCGATAAGTTGTCGGTTTCGGTGGGTGCCCGTTACACCGATGAGGAAAAGCAGGCTATTGTATTCAATGGTCTGGTGTTTGAAAACGTTTACCCAGAATCAGATTGGATCCCTGGATATGTTCGTCCGGAGGGGGAACTGGTTCCACAGGTACTGGGTTCAGACTCAGACGGTGATGGCGTGCTGGATGCTCCAGCTTCTGATAGCTGGTCGCGCTTTACACCGCGTGTAGGTGTGGAATATCAAATGTCCAGAGACACCATGTTCTTCGCCAGCTACTCGCAGGGGTTCAAGTCGGGTACCTTTAACCCACGTGCAACAACTAATGAACCGGGTGTAAGACCAGAAGTGGTCGATTCATTCGAAGTGGGTATGAAGAGTGACGTAACGGATAACTTCCGTGCCAACGTTACCTTGTTTGCCTATGACCACAGCGATCGCCAGTACATTGGTATCGAGCCGGGTGGCGACAGTGCCGCAGATCTGCAGCAGCGTTTACGTAATGCATCAGCGACGGCCGCAAAAGGTGCTGAAGTGGAGCTGACTTATGTAGCGACGGATAACCTGACGTTATCGGCAGCTTATGGTTACATTGACTTTGAAATTAAAGAAAACAACGCCGTGCCGCCACTGATTGGGTTGGCCAGCACGCCGGAGAACACACTTAACCTGGCCGCTAATTATGCGCTGGATACCAGTGTCGGTTATTTCAACTTTAACGCTAACTATTACTAC
>JAYZXK010000411.1:0-2538 GCA_036141415.1 Pseudomonadota bacterium | reverse complement strand
GCGGAGATTAGTTTTTAAAAAAGAGCACGAGGTGCGGATAATTTGGACATTATCAACACTTTTTTGTCAGGGCGTTTTCGCCCTGTTTTTTTGTGCGCAAATATTTCAGGGTACCAGCCATAATTGCACACTCACTATAAGGTTGTTTATATTGCAGTTATTTTATTTTCGCAAAAACAGCAGCTTATAATCTGGCGCAAAGATTGTATCCTGTTTAGTGAATGTAAGAAAAAAGACGGAGTACAGTATGTCTGAGTCTGACCAAAACTATCGTACAAAATTAGTGAATGCGGAGCAGGTGCAGGTTGCATCGGTCTTCGATTCAAAGCTCAGTGCTAATAAAGCCATTGAACAAGTGGTGCGCGGCACCGACGTGGAATCTCAGCAGGTTACACTGATTGAACCTGATGACAGCGACTTTAATCGAAAGCTGGAAGGTGACAGCAAGGCACTGGGTAAGATGATGTGGTATTCGCACTTACTGCTCGGCGCCGCAGGATTGGTGGTAGGACTGATCACAGCCTATTTACTGGTTAATATCGGACCCGCGCTCACGCAGCAAAATCCGCTGGCAACCTATATTGCGGTGATTTCGCCGGGTATTTTTATCGGCCTGTTTGTGGCTGGCCTGTTGAGCTTGCGACCTGATCGCACGCAAATAATTGAGGTGGTCCGTAAAGCGATAAAGGCAAAACATTATGCCGTAGTGGTAAACCTTAAAAGTGGCCAGTCGGTATCTAAGGTGCATGATATGTTTAGCCGCCACAGCAATCAGGTGGTGGAATCCATTCAGTAAACCACCGGTAATCCCTTTATATAGCACTCAAAACACTCACAATCTGTGAGTGTTTTGTCGTACCATAGCCATATCTATTGTTTTCACAAGGCATGTTCATTATGGCTATTCATGAAATCACCCACCCACTTATTCAACATAAAATTGGCCTGATGCGGGAAGCTTCCATCAGTAGCAAGGATTTTCGGGAGCTGGCAGGCGAGGTAGGCAACCTGTTAACCTACGAAGCCACACGCCATTTGCCGGTTGAGCTGGTAGACATTAAAGGCTGGACCGGTGAAAGCCTTAAAGTTAAAAGCATCAAAGGCAAAAAAATTACCGTAGTGCCTATACTTCGGGCCGGTCTGGGGATGCTCGACGGCGTGCTGAACCTTATTCCCAACGCCAAGATCAGCGTGGTGGGGTTATACCGTGATGAAGAGACCCTGCAACCGGTTGCTTATTTTGACAAAGTGGTAAAAAACATCGATAAGCGCACCGCGCTAATCGTTGACCCGATGCTGGCCACCGGCGGTACCCTGATTGCCACTATTGACCTGCTGAAACAAAAAGGCTGTAAAAAAATAATGGGGCTGTTTCTGGTTGCAGCGCCAGAAGGTATCGCGGCGGTAGAAGCTGCGCATCCCGACGTTGATATTTACACCGCATCCATAGACGATCGACTCAATGAAAAAGGCTATATTCTGCCGGGTCTGGGCGATGCCGGCGACAAAATATTCGGTACCCGCTAAGTTAGTATCCCACCCGAGCCACACTGGCTTGCCCTTAAACAAAAGGTTAAACGATTTAGAACGCTTAACCTTTTGTTTTATGCTAGAATTATTTTTAACATTTTTTTAAACTTAATGAAATTAAGTGCGTCTTAAGATACATTAAGAAGATTGCAGCAATGTGCTCGGTTGGGAATAGTTGATAAGGTTATGAAAAAGCTTACTTTAAAAGATGTTGCTAAGCAGCTCGGTGTTTCTACAGCGACTATTTCTAATGCGTTTAATCGCCCGGATCAGTTATCAGCGAATAAGCGCACCGAGATCCTTGAAGCCTGTAAAGAGATTGGTTATACCGGGCCCAATCGCGCAGCCCAGATCCTGCGTAAGGGACAGTCAAACATCGTTGCTCTGGTATTGGCCGACAGCCTCGACTACATGGTAACCGATCCGGTTGCTAACACCTTTATCCAGGGCGTATCGCGAGTACTACGTGAAAATCAGAAACACCTGCTATTATATGCGGGCGACTCCGACACCATTACCGATGTAGTGGATTTTGTTGATGGATTTATTTGTTACGGGGCGCCACGTAATGGCTCTTTATCTACTCAGTTAAATCAGCAAAGTAAACCGGTGGTCACGGTAGACTTTAACCTCGAAGGCCGTCCGGCAATTAACATCGATAATGAAAAAGCCTGCTATGAAATTGCCAAAGCGGCCCTCAGACCGGGCGATCGTGCGGCGATTCTCGGACTGCGCCTGATTGATTCGCCCAGCACCTGTCGCATTTATGACAGCCCGTTGCTTGACGCTGAATCCTCCATTACCCATCGTCGTCTGGACGGGTATTGCCGCGCACTAAAAGAAATGGGTATTGAAGTAGCAACCGACTGGATCTGGAACTTGCCGGAAAACGCCGGTATGTATGCAGTTCAGGCCGCCAGAGAAGTGTTACAAAGTTCGCCGCGACCCGATGTAATTCTGTGTATGAGTGACATTATTGCTCTTGAGTTGTTGCAGTGCGCGCTCACC
>JAYZXK010000410.1:0-4903 GCA_036141415.1 Pseudomonadota bacterium | reverse complement strand
ACGTAACCAGCCAGACTCGCCTGAGAGCTCAGGGCGTCCATTTTCTGGGCACGGGAGGAACGCGGGATCATCTCAACCGACAGCGTCGATAAGCCTTTGCCAGCCATGCTCTCTACCAATTCCTGCTGGAAGAATGGATCGATATGGCCAATCACCAGCGCATTGGCTTTTAGCTGCGCCAGCTGGCTGCTGAGGGGGCGGTTAACGTAGAGCACGATATCGGCACCACCGAGCACGTCGGCGGTGGCTTCTACGATAGTGGCACCCTGTTCGGTGTAGGCTGCATCGGGATAGCCTGACAGCGCACCTGCGTCTTGTTCAATCATCACGGTAAAGCCCATTCGGGTAAACCGCATTACTGTGGCAGGCGTTACAGCGCAGCGCTGTTCGACAAAACTATCGTCAATAGCGTGCCTTGCTTCGTTTAGAACTAAGAGTTTCAAGAGTATCCTCCTTTCCTCCGGGCAAAATTAACCTAACCGCTATTGTTAAGGAGCGATTAAGCAGTATCTGTTTGTTGCCACAAGGTGCTTTTGATCCATTTACTACAAAATTGTAAAGCTCTTGCTTTATAAAGCTGGTTTATATCTACAATTTTGTAATCTTCCATTTTTATTGGAGTTTTAGGAAAGGATTACAGCGAGAGGCCAATGATGCATAAATAAAATCGAAATTGAAAGAGAAAATTTAGCCTAAAACACGTAAATACCACTTATGAAACGTTTAAGCCTTATAACTCTTACTTATAATACAATTCAAAGAAGTAGGTAAATAGTGCGGGCGGGGAATTGAGTATTTCATTGAGATATGCAAAGCGCGTCAAATCGCCGCGCTTTGGTTTTCACGGTGAAGTTATTAGATGTTTGCAACAACCGCGTTGTAATAGGTTTCTGGAGAGGTTTCAGCGTTAGCCGCCACAACACCAGCCATATCAGCACGAACTGCCGCGATAACATTACCACGCTCAGCCTGCTCTACGCCCAGAATATCCATCATGGCAACCAGGTGTTCACCTTCGCCCTGACTGGTTTCTTCCATCACTTTTTTGAAGTTATCCTGAATGAATACAGCAGCAGTCACCAGTTTGCCTTCGCAAGAATCAGCAGACGATACTTTTGACGACACGGCGGTTGTACCCAGATCCCAGATAATATTTGAGATTGCCGCAGCGGTACCATTATCATCAAAAATAATGGCACCAATACCACAGTGTTTCCATGGGTTGATGTTTTCCTGCGCCATAGCCTGGCCAGATAGCGTTGCAGTCATCAGCGTGGCAGCCATTGCGATCTTCTTGAACATTGTAGTTTTCCTTTTTAGTAATAATATGAAATATGCACTCCTGCTTCCGCCTGTCCAAGATACTGATAGGTTGCCCGCAGATCCCAGTGCTGGCTAATCAACCAGCGGGTTTCCACCTCAACATACTGACGATGTTCAGACAACGCATTGATATACCATTGATGCCCGGCAGAGAAGGACATTGCTAATTTTGGTGTAAAGGTTATTACACCTCCCATTTCGGCACCGGCGGCAAAATTACCGCCCATACGATTGGAACTGGTAGCGGTACCGGAAACGGCACCGTAAAATACCTGGCCAGCAGCAGGGGACCAGGCCTTGCCAACAAACCCTTCAACAAAAGCGCTACCGCAATGAAGACAGGCGTTAGACTGCTGGCGATAACCCAACGCCATTTTCCAGGCCAGGGCATCGTCGCCCGGTAAGCCGGTTTGTGAGGCGTTGAGGTTTATCACCTTGAGTAAATTGAACTGCTGTACCGATAGTTCATGGTTATCACGGTAAGCCACTCGCAAATCGAAGGTACTGAGTTCAGAAAATGGAATTCGGCCCGGGTTATACGTCAGCAAATCGTAGTAGTTAGCGCGATACCTTAACAATAATGCAGACGTGCTGTTATTGACGGATAAACCGGTTTGTAATAACGACGTAAACTGAGCATGATGCGGCGCTACCGGTGTTGTACTCTGCCATTGCACTTTGCCAGGCGCCATGGCAAAGCGTTTCGCCATGGCCAAGCGTTTTTTCTCGTGTAATTCCGCCGCGACTTCATCCTGACGCACTTCCTGAAAAGCCACATAATCGTAGAGGGTATCGATAACCGCCTTTGCATCTTCATCCTCTAAAGCCGCTAATAACATTGTAGTTTGCGCAGCCGGTGCAGCTAAAATAGCCGTTAGCGTATTTTGCTGTTGTGCATTTAACTGCAAGTAGTGTTCATATAGCGCCTGTTGTCGGGAACCATGAAAACGGACTTCTGTATAGAGTGGAGCACTGTTTGCCGTCTTATTTAGCCGCATGATTAAATCCACTGGCATCACCTGGTATTTACCCGGCTCAGTCAGCGGTATATCGATGACTAGTTCCAGCAGTTTGGCCAGTTGATAAGCGCAGTTTTGGCGGAAGAAATAATAAGTCATCGAGGTATTTTCGAGTTCCCACAGATGGGCAAGAATAAACTCTACCTCTGAGCGGTCGAGATCTAAGCGATACTCCCATAAATTGCGCAACTCAGACTCATTGTAAGTGAGGTCATGATGGTGATATTTCTGATTGGTAAAGTGTCCCTCGTAGCCACCACTTATCCCTTTAACGATGTAAGCCAGTTTATTGTCTGACTCGGGAACATTGGCACCGTAGGAAAAGGTGTTATCCAGCAAATCATGTTCGCCGTCACTGTTAAATTTAACAAAAACATGACCAAACATAGAGGCCGGATTACCCAGATAACCCGATGCGTAGATGAGGCTCAGGCTGTCGGTAACAAAAGCATCCAGATACGCCTGATAGTCGGCGCACTCTACTAACGGAAAATAAAGGGCAGGATAATAACGCTGCAGAAATAACCGCCGGGCGGGATATCGGCATTGTGATTGTGGTTGTTGCCGGAATGCGGCAAGGGTAGCCTGAAGCTCTGCTAACGAGTTGACACTACCGTCTGTGGCGAGATAAAACGGTTGCGCCTCCCCCGTTACCGGAGTTTGCCTGATATGTAACAACTGCTTCCAGACAGGATGTGCAGCAATCTGACTATCAGTGGCTATTTGCCCTATGGCGTTAAAGGTAATGCAGCTAAGCAGGACTATTCGCAACAAACTACGGCGAAGCATGGAAATTCCGTTTAATACTACTACGTTTACAAGCCGCTTTTTATATCAGCTTTATTATTGTGGCTAGCAAGATACAACACATCTGAGCAGTTAATCAAGCTGCCAGTTTGCTGGCATGCAGCCTAAGTACGCTGACTCGATTTCTTTAACCTTTTGGATAAATTGATCTGGCAATTGCTGCACACCATTGTTTGCTCTTAACGATTTTGCATAGGCGTGGAAATAGCAAGCTATATCCTGATGAGTGGTTGCTAAAAATTCATCACAGTCAAAATCTTTAATAGCCAGACGATCAGTCAGATAGTCTTTGAGTGTTTCTGCGTGCAGTACAGACAGAGCACTACCGTGTGCAGCACTTTTATACCCTTTTACCACGAATAAAGACGGCAACACCTTTAGTGCCCCGAAAAAGTCGACATTTTTACACCGGGCAGCTAATAATGGCCCGAACAGATAATCAGAATTGTTTCGGCGCTGAAGCACAGTTATTCGAGCCGGAATATCGCCCAGCAATTCCATAACATGCAGCGCAGCCCCCTCGGCAAGCACAATCTCTGTCGCGCTCTTATAATACCTGAGCTGTGCATGAAGTGAGTGGTTTTCAGGTCGGAAAATGGTGTAGCCTTGCCGGGCCAAACATTGCTCAACATATCGCTCACCCGCGAAACTACCCCTTAATAAAAACGGCGTGCGACTCACATAAATTTTTGCGGGCAGTTGCTTATCGGGCACGATGCCGGCACGGCGCTCGCACTGCAACAAAAACTGACGATAATCGGCTGAAATTTCACTGCGGGTGCGGAACAAACTCTGCTGTGGCGCGACCCACAGGTTTTCAACACGCTGCGGCTTGTCGACTAACACTACACGCGATTTATCTACCCCAAGGTAATCGAGGATTTCATAAAAATTGGGCGGCAATAATGGTTTAGCCATTTTACGTAAACGGCGGCGGAGCTGAGGTAAAATGAGTACCTTACTGATATTGGCCTGCTGTTTGGCGCCGGGCAGAGCGGCTAAACGATGTATCGATTCAGCAATAAAATGCCCAAAGTTACTGAACGCCGGTCCGCCATAATAGTAATGGCCTTTTTTACTGCGGGTAATCTGTGGTTGATCGGCCAATACTACAGTTTCGGTCACACACACTGGAGCTGTTTGCTCCGCAGTTATTTGTTGGTGACGAAACTGATGGGCAAAATCCGGCATTTGCTGTGCCCGCACACCGCCACGGACCCGGGCCGGTGTCGAACCGGACAATTGTGGAATAATGTCAGCATTGCTGATCTTTACAGCGTTATTGAGCGATGCCGGGGGTTGCAGCGTCGATTTTTGCGCCGAGACATGCCGTTTTTGTCTGACTTCGCCCAGTTTACGCTTAAAAAACAATGGTAATGCCGCGAACCAACGCACACCACGGCTCAACTCGAACAAGCTCTTCAGCGACGCGTCATAATCCGGCTGTTCCGCTGAATCGACTATCACACTTAGTGACCTGAAAAGCATGGGCTTATCCCGTCGCAACTGACAAACTAAGCCGGCAATTTCCGACTCATGCACACCCTGCTGATAATAGGGCAATGCAGCAACGTTATTAAGGGCTTCAGTCACCAGTTGCCAGTCCTGTTCAGGCAGTAACTGCTGAAATTTGGCAGTAACGGTGGCTAGCTGCTGTTTATAAGCTGCCAGAGTTTCATCGTTGAGCAGCCGATAACGGCCTGCGCCGGCACTGGCCGCCTGTAAATAAGCATCCAGCTCTGCCTGCAAAGCGC
>JAYZXK010000409.1:0-2756 GCA_036141415.1 Pseudomonadota bacterium | reverse complement strand
GTTATGATTTGGATAAGGAAAAGGAACTGGCCAAATCGTGCATTGGTCTGGTGCCGCAGGAATTTAACTTTAATCAGTTCGAAACCGTCTTACAGATAGTGCTTAATCAGGCGGGTTACTATGGCGTACCACGCAACGTTGCTCACGAGCGGGCCGAAAAATACTTATCGCAACTCGATTTATGGGAAAAGCGCAATGCCCGCGCGCGCGAATTATCCGGCGGTATGAAGCGTCGCCTGATGATTGCCAGGGCCTTAATGCATGAGCCAAAAATGCTCATTCTCGATGAACCCACAGCCGGCGTGGATATTGAGATAAGACGTTCCATGTGGCAATTTCTGCAAGAAATAAATGCGCAGGGAATTACTATCATTCTGACTACGCATTACCTGGAAGAAGCAGAAATGCTGTGTCGAAACATCGCCATCATCGATAAAGGGCTGATTGTTGAAAATACGACAATGAAGGCACTGTTATCCAAGCTCAATATCGAAACCTTTGTGTTGGATTTGCAGGGCGAAACGGCAGATGCCAGCCTCGAGGGCTTTGAATACCGCTTACTCGACAGCACTACGCTGGAAGTGGACGTTGCCAAATCAGATGGCCTGAATCCGGTGTTCAGTCAGTTAACAGAGCAGGGCATTCAGGTGATGAGTATGCGTAATAAGGCCAATCGCCTGGAAGAATTATTTGTTAGTCTGGTTGAAGCCGGACGTAAGGAGTCGGTGTAATGTCTGCCGGAAACAACTGGATAGCTTTAACCACCATCTGGATAAAAGAGTGCACGCGTTTTCTGCGCATCTGGATACAAACTCTGGTGCCGCCAGCCATTACCATGAGTTTGTACTTTGTTATTTTTGGTAACCTCATCGGTGAGCGTATCGGTCAGATGGGCGGCTTTACCTACATGGAGTTCATCGTCCCAGGCCTTATCATGATGTCGGTGATCACTAACTCTTATGCCAATGTTTCGTCGTCATTCTTCAGCGCAAAATTCCAGCGTAACCTGGAAGAAATGCTGGTGGCGCCGGTACCTACCTGGGTCATTATTCTTGGTTACGTGGGCGGCGGCGTTGCCCGGGCCATGTTAATTGGTTTAATTGTTACGGTAGTGTCAATGCTGTTTGTGGATGTGCATATTCACAATCTGGCAATCATTTTGCTGACCTTACTGCTCACGGCAACACTGTTTGCTACGGCGGGCCTGGTTAACGGTATATTTGCCAAAACCTTTGACGATATCAGCCTAATCCCTACTTTCGTGTTAACACCGTTAACCTATCTGGGTGGTGTATTTTACTCGCTGACGCTGTTACCAGAGTTCTGGCAATGGGTCAGTAAGGCAAATCCTATCGTCTATATGGTAAACGGTTTCCGCTATGGTTTTCTAGGCGTGTCTGATGTCAATATCGGCCTTGCCATGGGCTTGCTGGTATTGTTTAACCTGGCCTTATTCACTGTTGCGTACACGTTGCTTAAGCGCGGTACCGGGATCCGTTCTTAATCATGCGGGGAAATTCACGGACCGTAGAAAGTCAGCAGAGTGGCGTGCATGATAAGCTGGAGGCGATAGTTGAAAAGTACCAGCGTACCGAAAACCGTCGCCCTATCCATGCTCATACCCAGCAGGCATTCGATGACGTGGCAGACTGGCTGAGTGACTGGCAGGGCGAGGTGATCCTCGACTCCTGCTGTGGCGTGGGTAAAAGCACGGCCGGTCTGGCTCAACGCTATCCGCAAGCGCGGATCGTCGGCATTGATAAATCGGCGCTACGAGTCAATAAGCACCTGCACTATAAAAGCGAGCGGGATAACTACCGGGTAGTGCGGGCTGACGTGGTCGACTTCTGGCGGCTGATGCGGGAGGCGTGTAAGCAGAGCCCATGGCGCATCAGCGCCCATTATCTGCTGTACCCCAATCCGTACCCTAAATCCTCACAGGTGCAAAAGCGCTGGCATGCGAGTCAGGCTATGCCCGATCTCATGGTTTTGTCGCCGCGTCTTGAAGTACGCAGCAATTGGTTGATTTACCTTGAAGAATTCGCAGTTGCTGCGGGTAAATACGGCATGCAGTGCGACATCGCTGAGGTTAATTCGCAGCAAACAGCACTAACGCCTTTTGAGCAGAAGTATCAGGATAGCGGACAGCAATGCTGGCAGTTGCTTGGGTACTGGCGCAATAAGGCTGTACTTTAAAGCGCTTAAAATCCGTATTTGTGTCACTAATATGACAGATTTTCATGGGTTTTTGTTAGAAAATCCTTATAATCGCACTCTCTTTGGGGCAGCCCCGAAAGATCTTTTTACTGGCTGTTTAACGTAAGAAACACTGGCTGGCCTTGGCGTGGCGGGTAATCTGCGTTACAGTCAGGGGTTGTGAAAGACCATTGCTAAGTATCCGGTTTGAGTTTCATATTGGGCCGGTTGGCAATGTTGCGCGTGTGCTTAACAGTCTGTGTGGCGAGGCATCAGCGCAGTTATCATTTTTAATTCGAGAGGTGTACAGTGTGGGTGAAGCACAAGTAAGCTTGAAGCACCTGTTTCGGGTTTTTACCAAGCCAGAGCACAAAGACTCTAAGCTGGCACAAATTGAAGAACACCTTTCAGACAATATCCTGGATTTTTTGTCACAACACGTGGTGACCAAGAAAACCTCGCTGGAAGAAGTCGAACAGGACTTTGCCGATGCAATGATGCCTGAGTCGCCGGAGTTTGTATCGACTCACGCTGAAAACCTGCTGGAAAAGCTGGTTGCT
>JAYZXK010000408.1:0-13118 GCA_036141415.1 Pseudomonadota bacterium | reverse complement strand
TTGTCTTAGGCATCAAGACCGTAATCGTATGCACGCTCAAGAGTCGGTTTAATTCAGGTTACGCTTCTTTGCTGTCATCTTCACTGGCATTTGGGGGCTTGTTATCCCCCAGTGTGAACTGGTAGTAAAGATCCACAGTGGTATACAGGCTGCGCACAATTTCCAGGTACAGGTTAGACAGGATTTGATAACGTAAAGCAACTTCCTGACCACCACTGTCTTCGTCAGAAAACATGCCTACGCCGTAGCGTACCGTTAGGTTTGAAGCGATTTTGCCTGAAATCGCCACCTTGGTGTCACTGCCCTGGCCGGTGGTACTGAGCGATAAATCCTCGATGCCCAGGGCGTTACCCACATTACTGGTGAGTGATTCGGAGCTGGATAAACCAAAACCAATCAGCATAGCAGCATAGGAGTTTTCATCCATCTGTCCGCCGCCGAGTCCGCCGCTGCCGTTTAACAGGTAGGCAAGGTTTCTGGCCTGATCCATACCGGGTTCGGAGAATAACGACACACTGGGCTGGTTGGCCGGGCCTTCAACCCGGACGCCTGCAATCACATCATCTTCGGTAAGATCCGGATCGCGAATAGCTTCCACCAGCAAAATAGGTTGATCCAACGGGCCGTTAAACTGTACCTCGCTGGTACGGATAATCAGGTTCTGGCCATAGGCTGCGTAGCGACCATTGATAATCTGTAAATCACCATAGCCGGTAAGTGCCGGTTGGGTTTGTACGTTTACACCACCGCTTAATGTGGCCTTTAAACCAAAGGCATCAAGGCGGACTTCCTCACGTTTATTCTCATCAATAGTCACCATAATATTGGCGTTGATATTATCTACCAGTGCCTCACTGGGAGGCTCACCCCGCAGGTGTACATCCCGGGATGGTGACACTGCACTGGGGGGCAGCTTATTAATTTTTACCCGGGCATAGGGAATATCAATGTCACCCGAAATATCCACGCTTTGTGGACTCAGGTTAATCGACAGGTCCGGCGAGACTTTTACCCGGCTGTCATCGTAATTTACGGTAAAGGCATCGCCTTTCACAGCCAGATCGACCAGCAGACTGTCCTGCCAGTCGACCGAACCGTTCAGAGTACCAGGGCCTTCACCGAGCAGAAACTCCCCTTCAAAATCGGCACTGGCACCGTTGAGGTTAACGGTTTGCTGCCACTGACTCACCGCTACAGGCAGGTCTTCACTGTTTATCTCGCCCTGTTTCAGGGTTAACTGGCCAGTTACCTGTGGCAGGCTTAACGGCCCGTCCAGCTTAAGCTCACCATTGATATTGCCGCTCAGCTCATTCATGCGTGCAATCAGTGGCTTAAATGGCGCGAGCTGCCAGTCAGCAATGTTAATCCGGGCTTCGATGGAAGGTTGTTCGGTAAATGGAAATACCGTGGCCTGGGAGGTAATAGTGCCAATTTGCGGGCTGGTAATGTTGCCGGTCAGGGCCACCTGCTGCGCGTCGAACTGGCCGTTAAAACTCACCTCATTAAGGTCAATGGTGACCGGCTCATTGCCTGCCAGCTGCCATTTGTCCGGGCTTACAGATATCTGTAACTGGCCGGCAACTTTTTCACTGGCAGGGTCGAAGTTACCCTGGGTGGTGATGTTAAGCGTTGCACTGTTGCGCTCTACCAGTAATTCAGGCATCAGCTCGTCAATCCACAGCCCGATGGGCAACGCACTGGCCTGAACATCCCAGTTGACCTGCGCCGGTGTATAATCCACGGCATTAATACACAGGTTGCCTTTCTCTCTGGCTTCCCAGCAATGCTGACTCACCGTGAAATGCTGTGGGCTGGCTTCATAACGTAACGTCACATCCGACTGTAACGCCCAGACTGTATTGAGTAACGCCAACTGCGTGTCTGATAATTGCCCCTGCCATTGCTGATTTTGCCACTCACCGTTCAGATTCAAGGTGGTGGTGTGTTCAGGCAACTGCAGATTGGCATTAAGGGCATGCTCGGCCAGCGAACCGGTAATGGTGATTTCGCCATTCAGCGGGCCCTGATTGGCGGCTGCCTGACTCAGGCGGGGACTGGCAAGAATATCGGTCAGTAATAGCTTTGAGTCGATCACCGGTGCGTCCCAGGGCCCTTTTATAGCTACCGAGCCAGCCAGCTGGCCAGACACTTCGGGATACAGAGCCGCCAGCCGCTGCAAGTCGATGGCGATAAGGGCATCAAGATATTGCTGATTAAACACCTGGCCGACGGCTGAAAAATGGTTTTCAGCCAATGCGCCGTTGAGATTGGCCACCATAATGTCACTGTTCGCCGAATACACCGCATCACCGGTAAGGGTAAACATTTCCTGCAGGTGTTCACCGCGTAAGCGAATATCCGATACCAACACATTAGGGCCTTTGTCGCTTATACTCACCTGCGCTTTTACCACCCCGTTAACATTGGTCGGGGCGAACTCAGAGAAGCCTTGCAAATCAACCCGGGTTAAGCGCGATATGCCTTCCCAGCTCAGTGAATCGCTAAAATAAAGCACGCCGCTGTTGGTCACTTCGCCTTCGAGCAACTCGCTGTTAAGGGCAGAAACGGCCAGCGAGCGTTCGCTTAACAGGGCAACCAGACTAACTTTAATTGGTGACACTTCGGGGATGGTGGCACCGCCGTCCAGTTGGATGGCGTATGCCCCCATTTGCCCCTGCACCGACAGAATGCCGCTATCGAGTTCAATATCAGCCAGCGGGTTAAGCGTCTGGGCAGGCCAGTGACTTTGCAGCGACACCGGCAGGCTGTCACTAAGCAGGTTAGCTTTACCGCTGACTACTGCACTGGCCAGTCCGTTGGTGCTAATCTCCAGCGCGAGATCGCTCAGATCGCCTTCGGCTGTTAGCTCTGCATGCTGGGTAGACTGCTCAACGGAGATGTCTGCAATGAGGGTTAAATTGACAGGATACTGACCGCTTAAGGTCACTTCACCGTCGAGGCTCGCATTAACCTGCTCCATCGTTACACTGAGTGCTTGTAAAGCTATCCGGCTATCCTGTATTTGGGTTTGTTGCAAGGCGACATCCAGAGCTGCCACTTCCTGTTTACCCTGTACTACCCGGATGTTTGAAATCTGCACTCCATTGGCTTGTAGGGTTAGCGGAATGTGCACTTCGGGCAAGGCTGGCGCCTGATAAGTGATTGCTACTGGCGAGGGCGGCTGTGGCTCGCTCTCGGGCAACATCAGGGTGAGACCGTTGAGGGTCAGGTGATTGATTTGTAGCGAGTCTATCCACTGAGCAGAGCTGCTTAACTGGTCGGCCTGCACCGTAATTGCCGGGCTTTCAAAGCGCGCGTCACTGATTTTTAGCTCATCCAGCGCTATCGCCAGCGGCAGAGTGATTTCGCCTCCTGGTTCTGAGGGCTCTTCATCGGTGCTTTCTGCACTAGCCAGTTGTTTTACATGTGGTGAGCTAACCTGTAGCGAAGTAATACAGGCTTTGCTGTTTAGCAGGCAGGTCCACTCGTGAGCCAGGGTAACCTTGCTTACGTTCACCTGCCACTGTTCGTTCTGCCAGTTAATTTTTTCCAGTGTCAGCTCACTTAACGGGCTTCCCGATACCGAATCAACCGCCAGACCGGGTACGTATTTATTGGCGGCGTAATTAATCAGCGGAGCGCCCAGCGGCGACAGCACAACCGCTACAATAAGCAGCAGAGTGAGCAGCAGTATTAAGAAGCCTTTTGCCAGGCGATTAATACTCATAGCTCAGGCCCCAGTGAAAAGTGGAAGCGCCATTGTGTCTCAAAGTCATTTTTGCCCTGGGCAATATAAAACCGCACCGGGCCAATTAGCGTTAACCAATGAGCGCCGATACCCAGGCCCCGGGACAAGCCATCAGAGAAGTCATTGGTGGCGGTACCCACATCGGCAAACACAGCTGCACGCCAGTTATCGGCTACCGGATAAGCATACTCAACGCTGGCTGTGGCCAGATAGCGGCCCCCGGTGAGTACAGAATTGCCCTCGTCATCGAGAACTTGGGGCGAGATTTCCTGATAGCGGAAACCCCGAATACTCTGATCACCACCGGTAAAGAAACGCAGTGACGAAGGCACCCGGTCAAAGTCATCGGTACGAATGGCACCGGCGTCGGCGCGCAGATAAATTCGATGGGTATCGTTAATGGTGGTAATCACCTTGGCGTTGGCAGTAATTTTAAACAATGATATATCACTGCCGGCGCTCTCATGGCCGCCCTGTACTGCCACAATATATTGCTGCCCCTGGCTGATGGTCAGTTCCTGATCAGATTTGGTATACCCCACGGAATAACCCGGCATAAGCAGATTAATGGTTTGCGGATCGCTTATCCCCTGGGTAAACATTTCCCGTTCAAAGGTTAACGACACGCTGCGTTGCCAGGGCGATTCGGCCTCTTTCCAGAAACGGTGCGCTGAGATACTCAGGGTTTCACTTTTGGTATCACTCACTGAGTTGTCTTCAAATTCATAGCTGGTTTGAATACTGGCGTAATCGTTATTCACGTCTTCCAGTGGAATGCGGTAATCGAGACTCGCCGCTTGTTCCAGCTTGGAGATAAATACCTGGCCGGTCACTGAGTGTCCGCGGGTATTCACCCAGGGCCGTTCCCACCGCGCTCGCACCCGGGGGCCTTTATCTGAGTTAGCACCACCGCCCACATTAAAAATATCCCGTGGTAAGTGAGTGAGAGTAATTTCAATAGGTACTCGCGCCCCCTCGGCCCGGCTAACAATGGGGCGCGCAATGGCGCGGGCGAAATAGCCGGTTTCATTTAACCGGCGGTTAAATTCGGTCAGTTTGGCGGAGCTGTACTTCTCGCCGGGAGTAAAATTCCGTAACCGGCCAATAATGGCTGCCGCACGATCATCGCCTACCAGTTCCACATCACCAAATTCGTACTGGCGGCCACTTTGTGCAATAAGCAGAATATTGGCTTCGTTTTCTTCCCGCACCAGGTCGAGCCGGGTGGCCTGCCAGTAGAAATCAAAGTAGCCGTGAGACAGCGCATAGTTAAACATGTCTGACTTAAATTTTTCATAAGTTGGCTGATGTAACACGTCGCCCTGTTTGAGGGGAAAGGCGTTATACCGTTGCCGAAAAGCATCATCTGAGCGTCCGTCGCCGATAATTTCACGGGTAACGTTACTCACTTTTAGTGGTTCGCCCAGGCCAACGTCGATAACCAGCTCTTCTTGTTCGAAATAAAGAGTGACTTCAGCGTTGTAAAAACCGAAAGGCTGCAGGGCAGTTTTTACAGAGCGGATAATGCGTTCTTCGGTGGGTTCATCAAGTGTATTGTTGGCCAGCTTAACCTGCGCCAGATGCAACTCAATGTTGTCTTCAAGCTCGCTTCGTTCTACCCCTTTTAGCTCGAAGTCCAGTGCCCACGAAGGCTGACAGGTGATGAGCAACAGGTAGGTCAGCGCCAGCAAAGCGCGACGAAAAGAAAAAAAAGTACCTACAGACATTAACGGGCTGTGTGCTCCTTGCACTGCAAACAAAAAAGGGTCAATTCTTAAAGCAGAATCTACGCCAAAAAGTGTACCTGTTTAGCGGAGATCACTACAGCACTTTTGTCTGAACGGCATTTTGTTGCGACCAGCGTGATCTATCGTTTATATTAAGCCCGAAATTATATGATAAAAAACAAGGAACGTTGTATGTCTTGCCTGATAAAAACACTGACAATACTCTTGTTCAGTTGGAGTATGCTATCGCCTGCTGCCCTGGCTGCAGAACCACAGCCTGTCGAGGTATTTAGTCGCTTGCCGCAGTTTTATGGCGTATCGATGTCACCGGACGGCCAACGCTTTGCGATGGAGCGAAATTCCTCCGAGGGCGATCTGGCGGTATTGATGACGTTGGACCTCTCAACCGGAGATGCTTTCTATCTGCTTAAAGCCGATAACAAGAAAGTGAAAATCAACTGGTATCGCTGGGCAAATAATGAAGATCTGTTAGTTAGCGCACGGTACGAAGTGAGCCGTTCTGGCCAGAAGTTTTTCCGCACCCGTTTGTATCTGATGAAATACAATCAGCAGGGCGGCGACCCTGAAATGGTTATCGATTGGCGGCATATCCAGCGTTATCAAAACGATGTGGGTTATGTACCACAGTTCCAGGATGATGTTATCGATTACCTGCCGGACGACCCCGAGCATATCCTGATGGCTATCGATATTTCCCGGCCTTTTGAGAAATCGGTGTTTAAAGTAAATATTAAGAACCGTAAAATCAGCCGACTCATTAAAGGCAAGAAACGTATTCGTGACTGGGTAACCGACCGTCAGGGCAATGTGCGAATTGGTATTTCTCTGAATTATGACACCGGCGACCGCGAGATTTTCCTGCGCGATGCAGACGATAACTACGAAGAGCTGTATGCCTACAACGTATCAAACGATAAACCGATTTACATCTCAGGGTTTGCCGCCGATCCGAATATTCTGTACATCAAGAAATACCTCGGTGAATACAAGGCGCTGTATAAACTTGATTTAACCACTCGCGAAGAAACGCTGGTATTCTCTGATGAAAACTATGATGTGGATGGCGGCCTCATCTACTCCCCGGCTACGAATGATGCCATTGGTGTTTATCACCCACAGGCGCCAGGCGGCCGCTTCTATTGGAACGATCGTTATGCGCCGCTGCAGAAAGGACTCGATAAATTATTCAAGGATAGTCATAACTCGTTGAGGGCGTTTAGCCAGGACGAACAAATCTACCTGCTTTATTCCGAGAGCGATACGCAACCTGGCCGCTACTACATTGGTAATCGGAAAGAGGTGACGATTGACCTGCTGTTTGCTCAATACCCGGATATCAATACCGAAGCGCTGAGTGAACACGAGCGGATTACGTTCACGGCCCGTGATAAAACAGAGATTGAAGGCTATCTAACGTTACCAAAAATCGGCGAAGCGCCCTATCCAACGGTAATCTTTCCTCATGGTGGGCCGGGTGTTCGTGAATACAGCGGTTTTGATTATTGGACAGCTTACTTTACCAGTCGTGGTTATGCGGTGTTGCGACCTAACTTCCGTGGTTCTTCCGGCTATGGTTACTCGTTTGGTGAATCACAAATGCAAAACTGGGGCATGGCCATGCAGGATGATGTGGTGGACGGCACTCAATGGATGATTGATCAGGGTTATGCCGATAAAAACAAAATTTGTATTGTAGGCGCCAGCTACGGCGGGTTTGCCGCGTTAGCAGCAACCGTTAAGAGTCCTGAAGTGTATAAGTGTGCAGTGAGTTTTGCCGGGGTGAGTGATTTGGATCGCATCGTTCGGCGCGCACGGGGCTTTTTGGGTTCGAAGTTAGTTAAAAAGCAGATCGGTGAAGACGGTGATGATCGTGACAGACGCTCACCCATTAACTATGTGGAAAATATCAAAACGCCTATTTTGCTGGTCCACGGTGAAGAAGGCCGGGTGGTCCACGTGGAGCAGAGTCGCCTGATGGCCGATGAGCTTGATGATGAAGACAAGGAATATCGCTATGTTGAGCTGCCTTTGGGTAACCATCACCTGGAAATCCAGTCGAACAGGATTAAGCTCTTCAAAGAAATGGATAAATTCCTCGCCGAATACCTGTAACTAACTGACTGTAATACCCTGTCCGGGTGGGCTGTTCTAGGTGCGCCCGGACTGATGTCGGAGAGTAATACAGTTCATACTGCTCAAGATGGCTTTGAGCGAGTAGCAGACATTTTCAGCATCCAATCTACTACCTGCAACCACTTAACCTTGTCATCCCTGAATCGCAGAGCGATATCAGGGATCTCCTCAAAAGGCTGGCTCACTATACACAGACCTTGAACGCTCATCTTAATAATCATTGGAAACCAGCTCATAATCAAGTGTAAGGTATTGTTATCAATAAATTATATTGGGAGTTCAGGGATGAGCAGGACTGCGTGTTACTTTGAATTCTCTATAATAAAATGTTAGCTGTCCAAAGGAGAAATAATGACAGGTTCAGATTGGTTAGGAGTTGCCGGCTTAATAGTTGGTATCGCCGGTTTAGCATATGCGGTTTATGAGAATCGCTCCAAAGCTAGGCTTTCTGATTATATTCGAGCCCAGAACTGGCATATTTATTCCAAAGCAAATAATGCAAATGGCTCCGTTCAGTTGGCACTACAAAAATATAAACAGGAAGCAAATCAAGTAGTTGATCTTGAAGCTTTTGAGTGGCTATCAAAGGCCGATGCATTCGGGCAGGATGTATTTAAAGATGTAATTCGGCAAATCCAGGTTTCAGAGCCTAGCTTTACTGTGCAGGATGTTGAGCGTTGGGTCGGGGAAAAACGCGTATCTGAAAAGCACGCGCCCCTTTTCTATGCGCTAACACCAGCTAACAAGTCACATCAGCCGACAGCTAAAGCTGCGGCTGAGTGAGGCGTTGATATACGCTTTAGCAAAATTGTTTGTTCTAGAGTGAGTTAGGTGGTCTCTATCGGCATGACAGTTTTTGACTATTTTCAGTCTTGGCAGCGGCTGATTAAGACTTAAATGAGCCTTAAGCAGACAGATTGCGCTAGCTCGTTATTAACACAAGCGGGAACTAACGCTTTCGCGGCTCTCCGAGCCATTTACTATTTATAATGATCTCAAAATTTGTATCAAGTTTAGATATCTATCGTTTTGTAATCGGTATAGCCTATTTGATTGCCACCAAAGAAATAGTCTTTATGAGGAATATTCAAAGGCAACCCCTTGGCAAGTCGTAAAGGTAGGTCGGGATTCGCAATAAATGGACGGCCAAAACCAATTAAATCAGCCCATTTATTTTGAATGGCTTGCTGAGCCTTAAACAAATCGTACTTTCCTGAATAAATTATCGTCCCTTTAAATATCATGCGAAGGGCTTCTTTGAATCCAATCGGCATAACTGGAGCATCTTCCCAATCGGCTTCTGCGATATGTATGTATCCCACATTCAATTGTTGCAACAGTGAAGCGACAGCCAGATAGGTAGACTCTGGGGTTTTATCTACAGTCCCTTGCAGTGTAGTTAGTGGAGCTAAACGGACTCCAACTTTTTGTGCAGGCATTTCCTTGCAAACGGCCTGAACTATTTCACTTAGAAATCTCAGTCGATTATTTAGACTACCTCCATAAGCGTCGGTACGCCGATTGGTTTCAGAGTCGATAAACTGGTTAATCAGGTATCCATTCGCACCAAGCAGTTCTACACCATCAAAACCGGCTTCATTTGCATTTCTCGCGGCCAGTCTGAACTCTTCTGTAACCTGACTGATGTCTTCTGAAGTCATTGCTCGGGGCATCGAATGTTGAACCATTTGTCCAATTCCCTTTTCTGGGCCGTGATTCATGGGGTCAATGAACACATTGACACCCTCTGCCATTAAAGCAGACGAGCTAATAGGTGCTGAATTGTCTGGTTGCAGAGAATTGTGGGATACCCTACCTACATGCCAAAGCTGCGCGTACATCACTCCACCGAATTGATGTACTGCATCTGTAACGTTTTTCCACCCTTCAATCTGTTCGTTAGTATAGATGCCGGGGGTCCAGGCATAACCCTGGCCTTGCTTACTTATTTGCGTACCTTCTGAAATTATTAAACCTGCCGAGGCTCGTTGAGCGTAATACTCAGCCATTAGAGGTGTAGCTATATTACCGGTGCCGGCTCTTGCTCTTGTCATTGGAGGCATGACAATACGGTTGGCCAGCAGTCTATCGTTTAAGTGATATTTAGAAAAAAGCATTAGTCCTTTGCTCCCATTTGAGTCGAAACAGTTTGAGCTTGATTTGTGAAGATCTCTTTATCGAAACCGTAAGCCATGGCTCTATTACCTTCCACACCAGGATGAAGGTGATCGCCAGAATCATATTTATGATTCAATCTGTTAGGGGTGTCTGGTGATTGAAGTATCTTTTCCATGTCGATGACTCCATCGAACTTATCAGCATTCCTAATCCAGTCATTCAAGGCCATCCTTAGCGCATTTTTCTCTTTTTTGTAATAGTTATCCAATGGTGTATTGGGTAATGCACCTTCAAATGGCGGAAGTGTAGAAACGAAGACTTTGACTCCTCGAAAATGTGCTTGCTCTGCTAGCTGGTTAAAACCTTCAATTAATGTATTGAGGCTTGGACTTTTACTGTCAGGCGCGAAAAGAGTGCCTGGCCAGGCAATGTCATTTATACCCAGTAATACAATCAGGTTTGAAACTCCTGGCTTGGATAGCACATCTCGGTCCAATCGACTCAAAGCGTTGCTTCCCATGCCATCAGATAACAACCTGGCACCGGAGATCCCAGCATTTAAAACAGCAATATCCTGACTATAAAAACGCTCAGCCAGAAAATCGGTCCAGCGCGTGTTGTTATCCAGGCCAGCAGTAGCTCCATCCGTAATTGAATCTCCAATAACAGCTATTGCACTTCCTTTTTCGTTGCGTACGAAAAGACTACTGACGAATAAACGAGCCGTTGTTTCTATTCGGTCTGAACTCAGAGTAGGGGTATGAGTCTGATCTCCGTTGACAATATAGTTAGTTTGTCGCCCATCCCAGTGAAATGTCTCTAGTGAAGTTTTTTCTGGTAAATATGTTGAGACTACAATATTTGCTAATGGTGGTATTTGAATCGAAATCTCATCACTCAGGAGTTTTGCTCCAGGCAGGATAGTAGCTTCTGATTTCCCAGCAAATGTAACAGTAACGGTCTGATTGAGTGTGTAAATGTCTGTGGATTGCTCAGGCAAACCAATAGTCACCCTTCCTAACTTTACCGGCGTGTTTCCGTAGTCATTTGACAATTCAATTTTCAACGAATCGCCACCCAGACTTACCCTTATAGCTTGCCTTACGGTCTGATCTTCTATTATTGAGGGGATGTTTGTTGGAAAAATGAATTCGTCGCTCCATACTGCTTGCGGGCTGGAAGTCCACGATGTAATAAAAGGTGGTGATAAGCCATCAGCCATAGCAGGCTCGAATGCTAGCGCAGCAATCAAAGAAGCAGTTAAGTGATATGACAATATATTTTTCATTATTACATTCCATTTTAATTGAATGCAGAGATTATCGATCAAACTAATAGTTTGAAAAATAATCAATAAGGAATATTATTTGTGCCATAAATTCACAAATAATCATCGACTAAACCGTGGCTAAAAATGAGTTCAACCGTTCAGCGGAGCTAGAAACCTTTTTAAAAGTTGTAGAACTTGGCAGTTTTTCGTCTGCAGCACGTTTTTTGGATAATACGCCTTCTGCTATCAGTAAGACGATCTCGAAGTTAGAACGGCGATTGGGTGCCAGATTATTTAATCGTTCTACGCGGCAACTCTCGTTAACTAGTGAAGGTTGTGTCTTCTATGAACAAGGGATGGAAATAATTGCTGCATTAAATGATGCCGAGCGGTTAGTGGGCCAGCAAACAAAACCGACAGGTAAAATACGAGTTAATTGTAATATTCCCTTTGGTAAAAAATACATATTGCCGTTAATTTCAAAATTTTTAGCTATTTATCCGGAAATTAATATTCATTTGGAGTTAACAGATAAAGTAGTAAATGTTCTTGAGGAAAGTGCCGATGTTGCCATCAGAACAGGAAAATTAACTGACTCAAGCCTCATTTCAAAGAAACTTGGATCCGCGAAAATGGTAGTCGTTAGTTCTCCCCATTACTTAAAAGAGAAAGGGTACCCCAAGACGCCACAAGAGTTGAAGGTCCATAATTGTCTGGACTTCACATTCTCACGGATGACACGGGAATGGCCTTTTATTGTCGATGGAAAAGAAATTTTAATTGCCCCACAAGGTAATATAAAAGTGAGCGATGGAGATGCATTACGACATCTATTGCTATCGGGATTAGGGATTGGAAGACTTGCATACTTTCAGGTAGAGAATGATATAAAAGCGGGCAAACTTAGCCCTATTCTTAAGAACTATACTCCCAATGTTACTGAGGACATTTTTGCAGTCTACGTCGGCCAGGGGGGCATGTTGCCAAATAGAATCCGTGCCTTTATTGATTTTCTACATTTACACCTGAAAGTACGGTAGAGCAATATGTTTAAAAATGTGAGCAGTTGTTGATAAAGAGGCTAATCTTTCACCCTATTTGAATAGGATGTCCGCTTCTGACTCAGGCTGTGTGAAACTTTATTACTTTCCCACAGCAGGTTCTAAATGAACCCTTGATCCAGATCAGCCGAGCTTGGATTAAGCGGGGATTCGCCCCCTAGATGTGGCTAATCGGCGTACAATAACTCCGTAACGAAGGAGAATTGAACGTGACCGATTGCCAGAAACTTACTGCTGTACCTACTCCAGAAGACACCCACGAGCATCCGCATTCACTGTCTGAAATGCGCCACGACGAGCAGTATATTGCTGAGTCTTTCCGTTCTGGCGAATATCCTTACAAGCGCAAAGTAACGCGCCAGTTTTACGAACAGCATAAGCATCAGCTGCAAGTAGAGCTGCTTAAAGTACAGAAATGGGTGAAAGAGAGCGGCGAGCGGGTGGTTATGCTGTTTGAGGGACGTGATGCGGCAGGTAAAGGCGGCACCATTAAACGCTTTATGGAACACTTAAATCCGCGTGGTGCCAGGGTTGTGGCTCTGGAAAAACCGTCAGAAGAAGAACGAGGGCAATGGTATTTTCAGCGCTACATTAAGCACCTGCCGACCGCAGGCGAAATCGTCTTATTCGACCGCTCCTGGTACAACCGCGCTGGCGTAGAGCGGGTGATGGGCTTTTGTGAGCCTAATGAATACCTCGAATTTATGCGCCAGACACCTGAGCTGGAGCGGATGCTGGTGAACAGTGGCATTCGGGTTTTCAAATTCTGGTTTTCGGTTACCCAGGAAGAACAAACCCGCCGCTTTCAGAAACGGGAAACCGATCCGCTCAAGCAATGGAAGTTAAGTCCCATCGACAAAATGGCGCAACAGAAGTGGGATGACTACACCGAGGCAAAAGAAGCGATGTTCTTCTATACCGACACCAACGACGCGCCCTGGATGGTAATTAAATCGGACGACAAAAAGCGCGCCAGGCTCAATTGTATGCAGTATTTTCTGCATGCCATGCCTTACCCGAACAAAGACCGCCGTATTGCC
>JAYZXK010000407.1:0-3744 GCA_036141415.1 Pseudomonadota bacterium | reverse complement strand
GACATCATACTCAGGTCGAGGCCAAGCACATAGTGCGCCCAGATAGCCCCGGTCAGACTGAAAGGGATCACCGACATGATGATCAATGGCTGTCCGTAACTTTTCAGCGGGACCGCCAGTAAGATATACACCATAATCATCGCGGCCACAAAGAACATTATTTGTTCATCCTGCTGGGCTTGCTGTTCTTCAATGTCGCCGCCCAGTTGGGTTTGTACATTGGGGAATTCCTTAAACAGCTGCGGTAATAGTTTTTCATCAATACTGGCAACCACCTCGTTAGGTTCGACCTGCTCTTCATCGATGGCGCCCCAGACGTAAACTGAGCGGTAGCCTTCTTCACGTCGAATGTAGCTAATACCAGGCTCTTCGCTTAGTGCGACCACATCACCTAACATAACCTCACTGCCATCGGGCGTAGTAATTACCGTGTACTTGAGGTCAGAAAAACGTTCTCTGGTGAGCCGCGGATAGCGCACCATCACCCGCACTTCCTCACCGTCACGGATCACCCGCTGTGCTTCACCACCGTAAAAGCTCAGGCCAACCTGATTGGCAATATTGCGCAGGGAAAGGCCGAGTTCATAAGCCGCCGGTAGCAACTCCATACGCACTTCTTTACTGGCCGGGTCAATGGTGGAGCTGACATCGTACAGGCCTTTTTCCTGCTGCAGCATCTGAATAAAGCGTAATCCGGCTTCGTTCAGTGAAGCAATATCAGCTCCGTACAGCAGATATCCAAACTCGCCGTTATCACCGCCGCCATTCACATCGTCTTCAATGCTAAAGCTCTTCATGCCGGCGATTTCCGGGATTTGCTCGCGCCACTTACGCGCCAGTTCGAAGGTATTAAAGTGGCGTGCATCTTCATCAACCAGCGGGATAACCAGGCGCGCTTCGGTGCGTGACTCATTAAAAGCCAACAAGTCCTTGATCATGCCAGAGCCATACTCCTTGATGGTCTCCTCTTCGATTTTCCAAATCACCGATTCGATGGTTTTCAATGCTTCAATGGTTGCCATATCCGACACATTTTCGTTCATCTCGATGCCGATACTCGGGAAGTCGTGAGGGACTTTCGGGTTGGGGATCATACGTACGTGATTACCGGCAACCAGCCCCCAGCTCAGCATCAGCATCGCTACAAAGCCTGCCAGCACAGCCCAGCGCCATTGTACGGCTCTTTCAACAGTGCGACGATACGGACCATGAACAAACTGATTAAATCTGGTGTTAAAGCGTGCACGCCAGCCATCAGGCTTTACTTTGCTGAATTTTATATGAGCAATGTGAGCAGGCAGGATTAACTTGGATTCAATCAGGCTGAAGGCAAGACAAAGGATCACCACAACGGCGATATTATAAAAGAATTCTCCTTCAGGGCCGCTGCTCAGGGTAAACGGTGCAAACACCGCAATGGTAGTGAGCACCCCGAAGGTCGCCGGTGTGGCTACACGTTTGGCGCCGCGAATAACGTTCTCTACCCCGGGCCCACGCTGCTCTATTTCTGTATAGGCACTTTCTCCTATCACAATGGCATCGTCCACCACTATACCCAACACCATAATGAACGCGAAGAGCGACAGTATATTTACGCTAACGCCAAACACTGGCATTAGCATTACAGCGCCTAAGAAACAAAGGGGTAAGCCAACCATTACCCAGAAGGCCAACCGGAAACGCAGAAAGATAGTTAGCATTAAAGCAACCAGCATCGCTCCCTGAAACAGGTTGTTGAGCATCATATCCAGACGGGCATTCAGGTAATAGGTCATGTCGACCAGTTCTTTAAGCTGAAGACCTGCCGGCAATTCCTGGTTTTTAAACGCCATGAAGTTTTTCACGGTTTCGGCGATAGGCAGGATGTTCTGTGATTTGGTGGCATTCACGGCGATCAGCACGGCATTTTGCCCTGTGTAGCGGAAGTAGCGTTCACCTTCGGTAAAACCGTCTTTAATCTCGGCAATATCAGAAAGCACCACTTTTGCGCCATCTGCGCCGATTTTTACCGGAATACTGGCAAACTCTTCGCCATTATAAAACTGGCTTTCAATACGCACTGACACCAGGCCGGCATCGGTTCGTAATTGTCCTGCAGAAACATTAGCAGAATACTGATTGATGGCATTGGTAACATCTGAAATCGTCAGGTTATACATGCGCAGCAGTTCAGGCTTAATCTCGATAGCTATTTCATCGGTGGGTACCCGGGCTTCAGCCAGAGAAATAGTGCCTAACTGCAGTAAATCATCCTCAATTTCCTTGGCGATAGGTTTTAATTCCTCTAACGGAATATCGCCGACCAGGGCCATTTCATAGACCTGTTGCTGGAACTCGGCCTGCGCAATAGTGACCGGTTCCATATCCGCAGGAAAGGTGGCAATACTGTCAACTCGCAGTTTTATTTTATCGAGTACATCGGTAAGTTCTTCGTCTTTATCAATTTCCAGTGATATTCGGCCACTGTTTCGGAAAGCCCGGGACACAGTGCGTTTGATCTCGCTAACGTCTTTCAGGCTTTCTTCTATCTTAATCAGAATACTTTCTTCAATTTCCTGGGGCGACGCGCCACGATACTGTGCCGTAATATTGATATAGTTGATTTCGATATTCGGAAACATCTGGCGCTGAATGGTTTTATAGCCAAAAGCACCCATTATCAGGATGAATATCATCAACAGATTAGCGGCAACCGAATTACGGGCAAACCACGAAATAATCCCGGTTTGGGGGTTTAATGGATCTGACATTGTGGTGGTTTCCGTTAATTAAGGTTGTTTTGCGACGAGTTTATCGACACCTTCAATGACCTTCACGGCCATCCCGTTTTGCGGATACTCAGGTAGCGTCATAACAATCCGATCATCAGCGGATATATCCACCCTAATTAAGAATTCACTGCCTACTTCACGCACAACTTCAACCGGTTTGGCGACCAGTTTGTCAGCATCATCGAGAATCCATAACTGGCGTCGATTAACCAGTTCCTGTGGAATGCGATAGACGTTATCAATGGTTTTACCCGTAAACGTTACCTTGGTGTAAGCACCAAAGCGCAATACCGGCTGTTGCGTGGTTAAACCGTATGGGTCGTCAATTCTGGCTACCAGGTGGGTCATACGAGTTGCGCTGTCGTAGATACCGGAATCGCGGACAATGGTGGCAGTGCGCTGAATTTCGTCAGTGGTACCGTTCAGCAAAGACACGGTCGCTTCAATACCGCTGAGTTGCTCCGGTAGAAAAGCCTGGTCGAAACGGGCCAGAGGAAAGGTCACCTCGCCTACTTCTACGTTGTACAAAGTGGCGGCAGTGGTACCTACACTCAGGAAGTCACCTTTACCTATTGAACGGCTAAGGATAAGCGCATCATAAGGTGCCACGACTTCGCAGTTAGCCAGGTCACGCTTGGCAATTTTCATTTGTGCCTGGGCTGCTTTTAACGCCGCCTGAGCTGATAATATCTGCGGTTTACGCAGGTAGAGATCGGTAACCCTGGAGTTAGGTAGTGTAGCAGCTTCACGTTCTGCTACATTAGCCAGCGCTTTTTCTTCGATTAATGAAGCTTCAGCATTAGCCAGTGCTGACTCAGCTTGCAGCAGGGCAGCGCTGTAAGCGTCTTTTTCAATGGTGAAAAGTGTCTCGCCACGCTTAACTATGCCGCCAGCCACGAATTTCGGGTTCCATTCAACCACTTCTCCGCTTACCTGGGCCGCCAGCCGGGTGCTTTCTAAAGGGGCAAGTTCG
>JAYZXK010000406.1:0-3261 GCA_036141415.1 Pseudomonadota bacterium | reverse complement strand
GGATTACCGATTTGTCGGTAATGGACCCTTACTTTGTTCTGCCGGTATTAACCGGTGCCAGCATGTGGATGCTGCAGAAGCTGCAACCCACTACGATGACCGATCCGATGCAACAAAAGATTATGCAGTGGATGCCGGTTGCCATGAGTGTATTCTTCATCTGGTTCCCGGCCGGTCTGGTACTCTACTGGTTTATCAGTAACGTGATTACCCTTATCCAGGCAAAAATTATTTACGCCTCCATGGAAAAGCGTGGCATTAAGTAAATAATTAATCCCAATAAACTACTTAAAGCCCGCATTCTTGCGGGCTTTTGTTAACAGGAGAGCAGCCACTATGCCTTCATTTGATATTGTGTCAGAAATAAACATGGAAGAAGTCCGCAATGCCACGGAAAACGCTAACCGTGAATTGTCGACCCGCTTTGATTTTCGTGGCGTAGAAGCCAGCTTCGAATACAAAGACAAAGCCGTAGTAATGGCCGCCCAGGCCGAGTTTCAACTCCAACAAATGGAATCCATGTTCCGAAATGCCTGTGCCAAGCGTAATCTGGATACCTCAGCCATCGACTGCAAACCGCATACTGTCACCGGCAAAAACTACCGCCAGACTATTGCGTTTAAAGAAGGCATTGAGCAGGCCGTCGCCAAGAAGATTGTTAAACTGGTCAAAGATGCCAAAATTAAAGTACAAACGGCTATCCAGGGCGATCAGTTACGGGTTACCGGTAAAAAGCGCGACGACCTGCAACAGGTTATGCAACTGGTTAAACAGGCAGAGCTGGGCCAGCCATTTCAATTTAATAATTTCCGCGACTAGAGCTTAATTATGACTATCAGCCACTCCGACACCATCGTTGCACAAGCTACCCCGCCCGGGCGAGGTGGTGTTGGTATAGTGCGGGTATCCGGCCCGCTGGCGTTAAAAGTGGCTGAACACATATTACGCACCCCATTATCACCCCGTCAGGCAACTTACACTGATTTTTACAATGCCATGGGTGAAATCATCGATCAGGGCATCGCTATTTATTTTAAGAACCCGCACTCCTTTACTGGTGAAGACGTGGTGGAGTTTCAGGGTCATGGCGGGCCGGTCATTATTGATATGCTGCTGGAAGCCATTTTAGCAGTACCCAATGTCAGACTGGCGCGGCCAGGGGAATTTAGCGAACAGGCTTTCCTAAACGACAAATTGGATTTGGCCCAGGCTGAAGCCATTGCCGACCTGATTGATGCCAGCTCCCAACAGGCAGCGAAAAGTGCGTTACGTTCGTTACAGGGTGAGTTCTCAGAGCAAATCAATACCCTCAGCGAAGCCATTATTCATTTGCGCATGTATGTGGAAGCCGCTATCGACTTCCCGGATGAAGAGATCGACTTTTTATCCGACGGCAAAGTCAGTAGTGACCTCACCACTATTCTTGAGCAAGTAGGCAAGGTTCGCAGCCAGGCAAAACAAGGTACGCTGCTACGTGAAGGTATGCAGGTGGTTATTGCCGGCAAACCCAATGCCGGTAAATCGAGCCTGCTTAATGCACTGGCTGGCCGTGAAAGCGCCATCGTAACCGATATCGCCGGTACCACTCGGGATGTACTGAAAGAACATATCCACATTAATGGCATGCCGCTGCATATTATTGATACTGCCGGTCTGCGCGAAAGCCCGGATAAAGTGGAGCAAATCGGTATTGCCCGCGCCTGGGAAGCGATTAATCAGGCCGACCGGGTACTGTTTGTGGTCGACAGCACTGAGTCAGACAGCATCGACCCGTACCTCATCTGGCCCGAGTTTATGCAACAGCTTCCTGCCGGTATGCCGGTAACGGTTATTCGCAATAAGGTTGATAAAACCGGCGATGAAATCCGCCTGCATCAGCTCGATTCAGCCCATGGCGCATTTACCACCATCGCGCTGTCGGCCAGTACCGGTGCCGGGGTAGAGGTGTTAAAAGATCATCTGGCAGCCAGTATCGGCCTGGACACCACCACCGAAGGTCAGTTTATCGCCCGCCGCCGTCACATGGATGCCATTGATACCGCGCTGGCGCATCTGGAAACCGGCGAGCAGCAACTTAACGATAACCTGGCTGGCGAATTACTGGCTGAAGAGTTGCGCCTGGCCCATCAGGCACTCACCGAAATCACCGGCGAATTTACCTCCGACGATCTGCTCGGTCGTATCTTTTCCTCATTCTGTATCGGCAAGTAACCCGCAGCCGGCAACCTACCCCGACTAAACATATTCCCTGGCGGTTATTATTGTTATAATGCCGCCACTTTAAGCATAACTGCCACAAGGTTTATCCGGAGTAATATGGATCGTCACTTTACACTGTTAGTAGGTTCTGTACTGGGGGCCAGCGAATATGTTGCTGATGCCATTGCTGAGGCCCTTCGTGCCCGGGGATATAAAGTTACTATACTCACTCAGCCCGATATGGACGATATCGACGCAGATTCCACCTGGTTTATCTGCACATCAACCCATGGTGCCGGCGATTTACCCGACAATATTCAGCCTTTTGCAGCCCAGCTGGAAGACGAAGATCTCAGCGATATTGAGTACTTTTTAGTGGGTCTGGGTGACAGCAGCTACGATACCTATTGCCACGGCGCCATTGCCATGGAAACGCTGATGAATAAAGGCGGTGCCAAGCTCATGGCCGATCCGTTACACATTGACGTGCTGCACCACCCCATTCCGGAAGATCGCGCCGTAGAGTGGCTGGAACCCATTCTCGACACGCTGTATTAAATGTTTACCCAGGCCGAGTTAAATGCCCTTACCTCGCCGCTAAGCAATGCGGCAAGGGTACTGTATTGTCTGGCGCTGCGCCCCAATGCCAATCGGGATACGTTGCTATCTACCCCACTGCAGTACAAAGAACTGCTGGCTCTGATGAACAGCGACCCGCAACGAGAACCGGTGACTCGCGGCCGAGAGATTAATACCCTGCTGGAGGAACTCACTCAGGCCGGGCTGGTGTCATTACCTGAATCATTGAGCCTGGATATGTCACTCAACAGCAAACGCGTTCTGTTGCCCCTTATCAGCAATACCCAGGGCTATCAGCCCTTTCACCAGCAACACTACGCCATGAACCGCGACTGGCAACCAGAGCAACAAGTGTTTGATGATATTGCAGCGCTGATTGGATTAATTGATAAAAGCTTTGATGAACAGGATATTGGTGAGTTTGTGGCCTACTGGCTGGGCCGTCCTGAGGCGGTGTTCAGCAGCTATCAATGGACACAGAAG
>JAYZXK010000405.1:0-2776 GCA_036141415.1 Pseudomonadota bacterium | reverse complement strand
CTGTTTTAGTTGTAAATGCAGGTATTCAATAATCGGGTGTTCAGTGGTGAAGGTCGGTAGTCTTATGACCTCCTTGGCATGACTCTTTACAGAATAAATACCAAGCACGACAACGGCTATCAGAGCCAGTTTATTCATAGGCAGCACACTTATGTAATCATCACTATTCAAGTATAGGTGATGAGTATCATTCCTGCACAGTGACGGGGTGTTATACCAGTGGGCAGAGGTTAATCCGGAAGCTGGTGCGAGCTTCCGGACAGTGATGCGGTATTAGACCGGTTGGTGTCGATACACGCCGTCAGGGCTGCGCTGGCAGGATAAACTCATATTCAGGGTCCACGTAGAATTTGCCCTCCATGGCTTGTCTGCCTAACAACATCAGATAAGTCATTTCGGAACGGTCGGTTAACGTGAGCTTAATCTTCCATGACCGGGTTCCCATCTGCAGGCGCGTGTTTATGACGTAGCGGCGCTGCCTATCAGCCGTGGAACTCTTAATTTTCTTTTGGCTGAGTACTTTGCTTTCACATTTTACCGTGCGTTCCACATCGTGAATGTCCGGATGGATATCAAATCTGATCCAGCGTTCATCGTTACGCTGGAACTCTTCGATATTGTCTACGTGCAGCGAAGAGGTTGCCGCGCCGGTGTCCACACGCATTACCAGATTAGTGATCCCCAGCTCTGGCATGTTACCGTATTCCAGCGCGCCAATCATTTGTTTGGTTTTATGTGCTCTGCTCATTTATATTGTCACCGTTGAATCGTTTGGCACCAGGTTGTCCTGCAGCATTTCCACCTGCTCTGCCACGGAATCCGGTGTTTTAAAGTAGGCAATGTGGTAGATCGCTTCCCCTTCCTGGGTGAGCGGTATATTTTGTTTGCCAATCACCACGCCTTCCGCCGGGCTCAGTATATGGCCCTGAATCTGACCAAAAGAATCTGCCACGGTAGCCAGCTTATCGCCTTTTTCCACATGATCGCCTAACTGAGCAATGTGATTCACAAAGCCGCTCTCGGGCGCTCTTACCCATCCACTTGCCCGTGCAATAAACGGGGTAATGGGCACGCCTTTACCACGACTCTTATTGAGCATTCCCAGATGCCGCATAGTGTTGATAATGCCTTTTACACCGGCTCTTATGGAAAACTCATCATAACGAAGTGCCTGTCCCGCTTCATATAACAGGATTTTAATGCCTGCTTCGCTGGCAGTTGCGCGTAATGATCCATCGCGAATATCGGCATTGAGCAGCACTGGCACCCCAAAGGCTTTTGCCATGGCCAGTACTTCCTCATCATCCAGGTCAGCACGGATCTGGGGGAGGTTACTACGGTGTATTGCTCCGGTATGTAAATCGATGCCCACATCACATTTGCTGACAACTTCCTTAAAAAACAAGTGTGCTATACGCCCGGCAAGACTGCCTTTTTTGCTGCCTGGGAAACTGCGGTTCAGATCCCGGCGGTCCGGCAGGTAGCGGGATTGGTTTAATACACCGTAAACATTCACCATGGGCACTGCGATAAGCGTACCTTTAAGCTTTTCAATTGACCGGGATTTAATCAGGCGCGATACGATTTCGATCCCGTTGAGTTCGTCACCATGGATAGCCGCACTGACAAACAACGTAGGGCCAGGACGCTTTCCCCGTTTTACAAACACAGGAATGTTCATACTGGTTGCCGTGTATAAAGGTGGCATATCCAAAGCAATACGTTTGGTTTCGCCCGGTAAAATAGTTTCACCACCAATTACCAGCCCGGTGCCTGCCATTAGCCTTTTCCTTTTGTTTTGGTGCTGTGTGGCTTTGCTGAGTTTTCGATAAACTCGATAATCATACTGGCCACGTCTTTGTTGGTTGCCTTTTCAATCCCCTCCAGACCGGGAGAGGAGTTAACCTCCATCACAACCGGCCCACGGGCTGAACGTAAAATGTCGACGCCACAGCAATTTAGCCCCATGGTTTTCGCCGCATCGACAGCGGTTTTTCTTTCTGCCGGTGACAGCCTGACCAAACTGGCTGAGCCGCCCCGGTGCAGATTAGAGCGAAACTCTCCAGGAGCAGCCTGACGCTTCATTGCCGCAATAACCTTGCCGCCAACCACAAAACAACGGATGTCGGAGCCGCCGGCTTCTTTAATATATTCTTGCACCAGAATACTGGCATTCAGGCCCATAAAAGCTTCAATCATGGCTTCAGCCGTTTTTTGTGTTTCGGCCAGTACCACGCCGATACCCTGGGTACCTTCCAGTAACTTAATCACCACGGGCGCACCACCTACGTTCTTAATAACGTCGTCCACTTTGTCAGGGTGGTGGGCAAAGCCGGTGCGCGGCATACCAATGCCCTTACGGGAGAGTAGTTGGAGTGAACGAAGCTTGTCTCGCGAGCGGCTTATGGCTACCGACTCGTTGATGCTGTATGTGCCCATCATCTCGAACTGACGCACAACGGAAGTCCCGTAAAAGCTGACTGATGCGCCAATCCGTGGGATCACTGCATCATAAACCGGTAGCTTTTTACCATTGTAACGAACAGACGGATTGCTACTGGTGATATCCATGTAACAGTGCATCGTGTCAACCACATCCACAGTATGGCCTCGAAGTTCGCCTGCCTCTTTTAAACGGCGGGTAGAGTAGAGCTTTGGGTTTCTTGAAAGTATTGCGATTCGCATGATTGAGCCTAGTATTGGTTACGGCAAAAAACGGCATACTTTGCCTTGTGTGGAAAGAATGTAAAACGAATTAAATTTGTCGTCACGGTGA
>JAYZXK010000404.1:0-8066 GCA_036141415.1 Pseudomonadota bacterium | reverse complement strand
ATGGCAGTGACTGGCAACAATGGCCGGGGTTTGCTCCGATTGGAGAGCCGCTTAGTTACTGGGCTGTGTATTTAAGTTGTTTGATTGCGGCCTTTTTATTTTTGTACATCAGTATTGTGCTGATTGAGCAATTACAGCAATACCACCACGAATTACCCTTGCAGGTAGTGGATACTGAAATGTATCACATTAAAGGGCTAAGCGGTGCTAGCGGTTTTGCCGTCGGCATGGCTTTCTGTCTGGCGATTATTGTTGCCGCGGTTGCGTTTGGCTTTTTACCGCTGACATTCTGGTTGGCCTGGTTTCATTTAGGACTGGCTCTCACTACGTTGGTGTTGCTGGCACAATTAAGCCGTGCTCACCGGCCGTCACCGTCACCCTTCGACCACGACGCCATGAGTGAAGCACCTAAAATGTCGCAGAGCACTGCTCAGGCGCTATTAAAACGTGCCGAAGCCGCGGTGATCAGTCAAAAAGCTTACAAAGAAATCGGCCTGACCCTGGCGGTTTTTGCTGAGCGGGCAGGCATATCTGCCAGTGATATTTGTCTGGCGTTACTGGCGGGTAAGAAAACCCATTTCCGTGGGTTTATCTACCAGTATCGAATGAAGTATGCCAAGCAGGTATTAATGAGTTCCGACACTAAACTCGACAGTGTCACCAAGCGCCTGAAGCTGGGGACCAATGGCACCGCCAGTCGCAGTTTTCTAAAATACCTCGAAAGCCGCCGCTAAGGTTAAGCGCCGGTGGGTGTTACGCATACATGGCGGCGTATTTTTCGGCGAGCTGATCAAGGGTTTCTTTATTGGCCGGATCCTGCTCAATACATTCGACCGGGCAAACATCCACACAACGGGGTTCGTCGTAGTGACCCACACACTCAGTGCAACGTGCAGTATCGATCTGATAAATCTCGTCACCCATGCTAATGGCTTCGTTCGGACACTCCGCCGGACACAAGTCACAGTTAATACATTCTTCGCTAATTAATAATGCCATGGTTACTCTCCGGGCCAGCCAAATTCTGTATTGTGACTGTATATAAGTCTTTATTTATATGCAAAGCCGTTGAGGCTATCGCTTGATTCAGGTCAAAGGCAAAACCGGGTAACGATGGTTATTGCTGGAAATGGGTCTGCAGGATCAGACTGGTAAACTGTTTACGCAGATAAAAGCCCCGTGGGCGGGTTTGAATTTTATTGCCCTCTGCATCCAGGGCATCGGTTAGCACCTGGCCACTGGCAGCCTTAGGACGAAGCTGCATGACCTCGCCATGACGGGCCGTCACTGACTCAACCTTGCCAAGGGCGATCATCTCGGTGAGTTCTTCCCAGTCTTGCTGTAACAGGGCATTCTGTGCTTCGTTGGGTTGCCACAGAAATGGCGTAGCAATGCGCCGCTCAGCTACCGGTATCTGCCGTTCGCCCTCAACAGGTACCCACAGAACACATTGCAGTTTGTTTTTGACATTACTGGTTTGCCAGGTGATTAACGGCGGTAACAATAAAGGGGCGTAACACACGTAGGTAGTTTCCAGCGGCTGGCCGAACTGATTAATCGGCAGGGTTTTAAGCTCAACCCCGAGTTCCGGGAAATCCTGTTGTGGCTTAGAGCCGGCGGTGGCGCCCAACCAGGTTTCAATTAACTGACCTGTCCAGCCTTTATGGCGTTTAAAGTCCCGTGGAATGGCAATTCCGGCCATGTCTGCCAGCTCGCCAAGAGTGAATCCGGCAATCGCCTGGGCGCGGCTTTCCAGTTCTGATAAATCAGCGGGTGCACAGGTTGGTACTTGCAAACCTTCTATCCCTTAAAAAACCATTACGTTAAACAAATGTCATAAATACTTTGCATGCACAAAGGTTTGTGAAAGAATGCTATCACAGAACAATATAAAGTGCCCGGGAGTCTGAGTGATAGATACCGATGGATTCCGTGCGAATGTGGGCATAGTGATTTGCAACAAAATAGGTCAGGTATTTTGGGCAAGACGTTATGGCCAACATTCATGGCAGTTTCCCCAAGGCGGAATAGATGAAGGGGAAACTGTAGAGCAGGCAATGTATCGTGAGTTACATGAGGAAGTAGGGCTTACCCCGAAAGATGTAAGCATTCTGAGCGTGACACGAAATTGGGTGCGATACAAACTGCCCAAACGGTTAATAAGGCAAGGCAGTAATCCGGTTTGTATAGGACAAAAACAAAAGTGGTTTTTGTTGCAACTTGATTGCCAGGACAAAGACGTAGATGTACTGAAATCCGGTCATCCGGAATTTGATGACTGGCGCTGGGTGAGTTACTGGTACCCGGTGCGAAATGTGGTGTCCTTTAAGCGCGATGTCTACCGCCGTGTAATGAAAGAATTTGCCGGGACGGTGATCACCTCGCAGCCGCGACACCAGCATCATCATTCAAAGCAGCATCGTCGCAAACGACGCGGATAAGGGTAGGGTCACTCTTGGCGGCAGAAGCGGGTCGAAAAAACAGTATTCTAACGGTACTTAAGAGTATCGTTCAGGAGGTCAACCAAATCCCCCGGTTGACCGATGCACTGTTTCGTCTGGCTGAACGCGTTAAGCAAACCATGGGCGTTGACTCCTGCTCCATTTACCTGGCCGACTACAACTCTCAGGCTTTTGTTCTTAAAGCCACTGATGGCCTCGCGCCCGACGCGGTAGAGCTGGTTAAAATTGGCTTTTCTGAAGGCCTCATAGGTTTGGTAGGGCAGCGTGAAGAGCCGCTCAATATTCAGGATGCACCCAACCACCCGCGCTTTAAGCACTATCCGGAAGTTAAAGAAGAAAGTTATCACGCTTTTCTTGGCACCCCGATTATCCATCAGCGTAAAGTGCTGGGTGTTATCACCATGCAGCAAAGCGCTAAGCGTAAATTCAGTGAAGATGAAGAAGCCTTTCTGGTTACGTTGGCGGCGCAAATTGCGCTGGAAATACCCCACGCAGAAACCCGTGGCGCACTCAATCCGATTGCCGGCATTTACGCTGGCCACATTCAAAAGAATGTACGCGGCGTGCCGGGATCGCCGGGCCTGGCCATGGGGGTGGGGTATTCGCCTCATGCAGCCTATACGCTGGCTACCTGGATTGTAAAACAGTCAGATAATACCCAGCAGGAAATTGATTATTACCGCAAAGGGGTAGAGGTTACCCGCACCCAGGTCGAAGCGCTGTCGCAACGGCTGGAAGGCCAGGTACCCGACGATGTCAGGGCAATCTTTCAGCTTTATCATCAATTACTCGACGCCAATAGTCTGGGGCGCGAAGTCGAGGCAAAAATACGCGAAGGCTGGGATGCGGCGTCATCATTAAAGCTGGTGGTGGAAGCTTATGCTGCCCGGTTTGAGGCGATGGATGATCCGTACATGCAGGAACGGGCCATCGATATCGTGGATTTATCCAACCGGATCCTGGTTAATATTCTGCAGGTTATCAGTGGCAAGACAGAATCAGTCAGCGATCGCCCCAGTGAGGCTAGCATTCTGGTGGCCGAAGAAGTCTCCGCGCCAATGCTGGCGGAATTTCCTAAGGAGTTTCTGGCCGGCATAATATCCATTCGCGGCTCCAATAACTCCCACGCTGCTATTCTCGCCAGGGCTATGGGCGTACCGGCGGTTATGGGTTGTCAGAATGTGTCGCCAACCCTGCTTGAGAAAAAAGAAATCCTTCTCGACGGCTACGCCGGCGAGGTTATTGTGTCGCCTGAAAAGGCAATCAAGGCAGAGTTCAGTCAACTCATAGAAGAAGAGAAACTCCTCTCAGAGCGCATCGACAAAGAAGCTAACAAGCCCTGCGAAAGTGAAGACGGCTGCCGGATTAATTTGCAGGTTAACGCTGGCTTATCGGCCGAAATAGAGACCGCAGTGCGCTCCGGTAAAGTCGGTATAGGGCTCTATCGTACGGAAATTCCGTTTATGATGCGTGAGCGCTTTCCGTCCGAAAGCGAACAGGTAGAGCTGTACCGAAATGTGCTGTTAAGCGCGCCGGATCGCGAAATTGTCATGCGTACGCTGGATGTAGGCGGTGACAAACCTTTACCGTACTTTCCGATTACCGAAGAAAACCCGTTTTTGGGCTGGCGTGGGATCCGCCTGACCCTGGACCATCCGGAAATTTTCCTGGTGCAAATCCGCGCCATGTTACGCGCCAGTATTGGCTTACAGAATCTCAGCATTATGCTGCCGATGATTTCCAGCGTTGGCGAAGTAAATGAGGCGCGCCGGCTGGTGGAGCAGGCGTTTTTCGAGGTAGAAGAAGAGGCAAGGCTCCAGGGCGAGCGGCTTTATCGCCCGCGCCTGGGGATAATGCTCGAAGTGCCCTCGGTGTTGTATCAATTACCGCAACTGGCTAAAAAGGTCGACTTTTTCTCAGTCGGCAGTAACGATTTAACCCAGTACCTGCTTGCCGTAGACCGCAACAACACGCGCGTAGCCAGCTTGTACAACAGTTACCACCCGGCAGTCCTCTCGGCCTTGTATGACATTGCCAAACAGGCTGACCAGTATCAGGTACCGGTATCAGTGTGTGGGGAAATCGCCGGTGAACCAGGCGGCGCCATTCTGCTGATGGGGATGGGCTATCGAAAACTCAGTATGAATGCCTTTAACCTGCGTAAGATTAACTGGGTGGTGCGTAATGTAAACCTCAGTGAGGCGCAGTCATTGCTATCCTGTGCATTAACCTCCGACAGCTACGAAGAAGTCTTTAATCACATCAATCAGTATCTGGAAGTTAAAGGGCTCGGTGGATTAGTCCGGGCCGGTTCTTAAATTCATCATATTACAGGGCTATGCTAACGCCTCTGTAAGGTGGACTTATGGTATGCTAGCAACCTCAATCATTACGGAGACTTAGATTGGATCCTCTGCTACTCATTTTCGTCAGTTGTATGGCCCTGGGCATGCTCACCGGGACGCTGGCTGGCATGCTCGGCATAGGTGGCGGCCTGATTATTGTACCGGTGCTGTCTGCACTGCTTACCGGTATTGCCGGCATCAGCCATGAACTGGCGATGCCCATGGCTATCGCCACCTCACTATTCACTATTATCGTTACCGGTTTTTTCTCTGCCAAAGCACATTATTCTCTGGGCAATATTGTGCCACGGGTGATTGTTTTAAGCGGTACCGGTATTGCGGTTGGTGCCATCGCCGGAGCTCAACTGGCCAGTATGTTGCCGGCCGATATTCTCACCAAAGTGTTTGCCGGATTAGTCATACTCATTGCCACACAAATGGTATTTGGCAAGCGTACCGCCTCGAACAAGGCCTATACACCAGCCATCCTTATTACCGTGGGTGCAATTGTAGGAACCATCTCGGCACTGATGGGCATTGGCGGCGGTGCTTTGCTGGTACCGGCGCTGGTCTGGTTCCAGGTGCCTATTCGTCAGGCAATTGGCTGTGCCGCAGTCAGCGGTCTGGTTATCGCATTATTTGGTACCGGGAGCTTTATCCACGCGGGGTGGAATTTACCCGGTTTACCTGACTGGTCGCTGGGGTATGTTTACTTACCAGCAGGATTTGGCATTATGGCCACTTCCATATTTACTGCTGGCTTTGGCGCCCGGTTAGGGCAGAATATGCCAACTGAATTACTTAAGAAGATTTTAGCGGGACTGCTGGTGTTAGTGAGTATCCGCATGATTATAGGAATGAATTAGTACATGGGTGAAACAGACTTCCTGGTATTTCCCAATATCGATCCGATTATTGTCAGTCTCGGGCCACTAAGCGTGCGTTGGTACGGCATGATGTATCTGCTGGGCTTTATTGCCGCTTATCTGCTGGCTAAAAAACGCTTACCTAATTCGCCGTGGAACCGCGATCAACTCAGCGACCTGCTGTTCTGGGGCTTTGTTGGAGTCATTATTGGTGGCCGCCTGGGCTATGTCTTTTTCTACCAGTTTGGCTTGTTTTTGCAGGACCCGCTCTACCTGTTTTATATTCATACCGGTGGCATGTCCTTCCACGGTGGTCTGTTGGGTGTGATTGCTGCTATGTTCTGGCAGGCAAGGCGTCTGAATGCCAGTTTCTTGCAGGTTTCAGACTTTATTGCGCCACTGGTGCCCATTGGTCTCGGCGCAGGCCGTATCGGTAACTTTCTAAATGCTGAACTGTGGGGGCGCACTACAGACGTCCCCTGGGCGATTATTTTCCCGGGCGCCGGTCCTCAGCCGCGCCACCCTTCACAACTTTATGAATTTGCCCTGGAAGGTGTGTTACTGTTTATTATTCTCTGGCTGTATTCTGCCCGACCAAGACCAACCGGTGCGGTGGGCGGCTTATTCCTGATGGGGTATGGCGCGTTTCGTTTTATTGTTGAGTTTTATCGTGAACCTGACGCCCATATCGGCTTGTATCAGGTTGGCCTGAGTCAGGGACAGTTGCTCTGTATCCCGATGATCCTCGGTGGTCTGGGGCTAATGGTATATGCCTATAAAAAGAAGGGTGTCACCACAACACCTGCTAACAAAACGGTAAAGAGCTAGACGACACATGAAAGAGTACTTAGCGTTAATGCGCCATATTCGTGATAACGGCGTAAAAAAAGAAGACAGAACCGGCACCGGAACATTAAGTGTATTTGGCTACCAGATGCGCTTTGACCTCAGTGAAGGCTTTCCGCTGGTGACTACCAAAAAGTGCCATCTGCGCTCCATTATTCATGAATTGTTGTGGTTCTTAAAAGGCGAGACCAACATCGCCTATCTTAAGGAAAACGGCGTTTCGATCTGGGATGAATGGGCCACGGATGAGGGCGAGCTGGGGCCGGTTTATGGCCATCAGTGGCGAAGCTGGACGGGGGCGGATGGCGAGACCGTGGACCAGATTACCGCGCTAATCAGCGAGATTAAAACCAACCCTGATTCCCGCCGGCTGATTGTGAGTGCCTGGAACCCGTCGGTTTTACCTGATCCAACAATGTCACCCAAAGACAACGCGGCTCATGGCAAGCAAGCCTTACCGCCGTGCCACACCCTGTTTCAGTTTTATGTACTGGAAGGCAAGCTCTCTTGTCAGCTATATCAGCGCAGTGGCGATGTGTTCCTTGGTGTGCCGTTTAATATCGCCAGCTATGCCTTACTTACCCTGATGGTGGCACAAGTGTGCGACCTCGAACCCGGTGAATTTATTCATACGCTGGGCGACGCCCACCTGTACCTTAACCATCTTGAGCAAACAGAGCTGCAGTTAAGTCGCGAGCCTTTTGCACGCCCGACTATGCGGCTTAATCCTGAAGTTAAGGATATCTTTGGTTTTAGTATTGACGATTTCACTTTAGAAAACTATCAGTCGCATCCACACATTAAAGCGCCGGTGGCCATTTAAGGTGGGTTATGAGTAAAACCAATGTACTAATTTGTGACGACTCGGCTTTCGCCAGAAAGCAGATGGCCCGGGCCATTCCCGATGGCTGGGATGTGCTGTTACATTTTGCTAAAGACGGTCAGGAAGCGTTGGAGATGATCCGCGCCGGAAAAGGCGATGTGATGTTCCTCGATCTGAATATGCCGGTTATGGATGGTTATGCCACCATGGAAGTCATCCGTCGGGAAGACTTACCTTGTTTGGTGATTACCGTATCCGGAGACGTTCAGCCTGAAGCGCGCACCCGTATGCTGGCCATGGGTGCATTGGATTTTATTCGTAAACCCATCGACAACCAAAAGCTTATTACCTTACTCAAGCAATACGGCATTTACACCGGCGACGCCCGTTCCGAACAACGCAAGCAACAAACCAGTCTGGCCGGCAGCAGCGACAGCGAAAAGCTCGATGCTTATCGGGAACTGGTTAATGTGGCTATGGGCCGGGCTGGTGAAAACCTTGCCCGACAGTTGGGTGAGTTTATCGACTTACCCATTCCCAATGTGAACATCATTGAGAACAACGAACTGCATATGGCCTTTGCCGAGGTTAACCGTAACGACAGTGTTTCGGCAGTGTCCAAAGGGTTTGTAAGTGCCGGTATCAACGGCGAGGCGCTGGTGATTTTCAACGATACTGACTTTGAAAATATCATTACGCTATTAAATTATGATCAGTTGTCGGC
>JAYZXK010000403.1:0-5557 GCA_036141415.1 Pseudomonadota bacterium | reverse complement strand
CAATAACGTTGCTTTCGTGATTTATCATAACAAGTCTCCCTGACTATTTTGCTCAGCTTAGCAGTGCCGGCTCCTAAAAAGCTTGATCTTGATGGGTATCAATGCACATTTATTCATCTACTTGTAGTGTAAGCATGTAATATTACAAAGCGAGTTACAGAAATTACTTTTTGGCGCCTCTGGCCGGAGAATCAATATGGAAATGATCCGCAACAAACCCTACAACAGCATAACGGTTGGCGATAAAGCCGCACTAACCCGCACACTAACCCGTAAAGATATTCAGCTGTTTGCCATTATGTCGGGCGATGTTAACCCGGCCCACGTAGACGAGGAGTACGCTAACAGCACCCAGTTTCATCACATTATCGCCCATGGCATGTGGGGCGGCGCATTAATTTCCACCGTGCTGGGAACCCAACTGCCCGGCCCCGGCACCATTTACCTGAAGCAGGATTTCACTTTTCGCCGCCCGGTCTCCTTAGGCGATAACCTGACGGTCACGGTCACCGTGGTGGAGAAGCGAGAGCACCACCAGGTTCTGCTCGACTGCGCCTGTACCAATCAGGACGGTGAGGTGGTAATTGATGGTCAGGCACTGGTGAAAGCCCCCACCGAACAAATCGATCGGCCCCGGGCTGTGTTGCCGGCGGTTGAGCTTAAAGAACAGAGCAGCGACCGTTATCAGCAGTTTATGGACATGGCCAAGGGGATGTCGCCGCTCAAAACCTGCGTAGTGCACCCGGTTGACCTCAACTCTTTAGCCGGTGCTATAGAGGCCGCAGCAGATAACCTTATCGCGCCTATTCTGGTGGGCCCTAAAACGCGTATTGAACAAGTGGCGCTGGAAAATAAGCTCGATATTTCGGCTTTTGAACTGGTCGATACCCCGCACAGTCATGCGGCGGCAGAAACCGCTGTAAAGCTGGTGAGTAGTGGCCAGGCAGAAGCGCTGATGAAGGGCCACTTACATACTGATGAAATGATGCACGAAGTGCTCAACAAAGACTACGGATTACGCACCGGCCGGGTGATGAGTCACATCTTCGCCCTGGATGCCCCCAGCTATCATAAGTCGCTGTTTCTGACCGATGCGGCAATTAATATCCGGCCTAATCTGGCTACCAAGAAAGACATCATCCAAAACGCCATTGAACTGGTTTACACCCTAACCAATAAAACACCCAAAGTCGCTATCCTGTCGGCAGTGGAAACCGTGGAGGAAAAAATCCCCTCAACCCTGGATGCGACGGCGCTGTGCAAGATGGCCGAGCGTGGTCAGATAGTTGGTGGCCTGCTTGACGGACCGCTAGCCATGGATAATGCCATTTCAGCGGAAGCGGCTAAATCAAAGGGAATCATGTCACAGGTGGCCGGTGATGCAGACATCCTGGTGGCACCGGATCTGGAATCAGGCAATATGCTGTTTAAACAGATGCGCTACCTTTCCGGCATAGAAGGCGCGGGAATCGTGTTAGGCGCCAGGGCGCCTATCATTCTGACCAGCCGGGCAGGCGGCCCGCTTACCCGCAAAGTATCCTGTGCTATGGCATTGGTTTATCAGCGTAAACGCGGAGATCTGCCGTTATGAGCAAGCAAACCGATAATCCCCATTACCTGGTTTTAAACAGCGGCTCCTCCACCTTGAAATACGCCGTATTTGACGCTATCAGCCTGGCAGTAGTGGAACGGGGGATATTCGAACTCAGCGAAGATAATTACGCCGAAACGCTGGAAGAAGTACTGCACCATGGCGGTTATGTCAGTGCCGTGGGGCACCGGGTGGTGCATGGCGGCACCGCCTATACTCAACCGCTGTTGATTGATGATAGCGCCCTCGCATCTCTCGATAAACTGTGCGATCTGGCCCCGCTGCACCAGCCGCATAATTTGCATGCCGTAAAAGTACTGCGCGAGCTACACCCGGAATTACCTCAGGTGGCTTGCTTTGATACCGCTTTTCACGCTACGCAGGCAGAGGTTTCAACCGCTTATGCATTACCTGACTCTCTGCGCCGACAAGGACTTCGCCGCTATGGTTTTCATGGTTTATCTTATAACTATATCAGTCATCAGCTGGCGGCCTCAGATGCTGAGGCGGGCGGCAGGTGCATAGTATTGCACCTGGGTAGCGGCGCCAGCGGTTGCGCTATGTTCAAAGGTAAAAGCGTTAGCTCAACCATGGGTTTTACCGCCCTTGATGGCCTGATGATGGCAACTCGCTGCGGCACTTTGGATCCCGGTCTGGTGTTACACTGCATAACTCAGTTGGAAATGTCTGCCTCAGAAGTAACCAGTGCCTTGTATAAATCGTCGGGGCTGCTGGGGGTTTCCGGTTGTTCTGGTGACATGCGCATTCTGGCGCAGCATGCTGATGAGCCCCCAGTGGCTGATGCACTTGCCCTATATTGCCGTTACATCGTGCGAGCCATTGGTAGTCTGACCGCCGAATTACAAGGCCTGGATACGCTGATATTTACCGCGGGCGTGGGAGAAAACACACCGGATATCCGTCGCAGGGTGTGCGAGCAGTTGAGCTGGCTCGGCGTTGAGCTCGATAACACCGCCAACCTGCACAATCGCCCCATTATCAACTCGTCATCATCAACCGTTACTGTGCAAGTGCTCCCCACCAATGAAGAATGGATGATTGCACACTACATGCAACAGGTGCTCAACCCGTAATGCGCCTGCCTCTGTGAACCGCGCCCGGTAAGGTTTGCTATCGTACCTCCACTGACAGGTTGTCTTTTTAATTAGACACTTAACCAGCTATACCAAGGGTTTACTTATGCTCTTTGCTCTATCAATGCGGCTTTCAACCAGGCCCGAAAGGTTAAGTAAAACTAAATATAGACTTTAATAAAAATTAAAACTTATATTGAAACCAAGAATAATTCGCATTACTATTCGCCCGAAATTTGCAGTCGCTCACTCCTCAACCAGCGCAGATTGGAGAGGCTTTTGACCGATATTTTAAGCTCAGCATACGTGGAGACCTTAGTTTGAAATTTGCACTATCAGTAATTGCCGCAGCGCTGACCATCAATACCTCAGTATCCGCCAGCACAGAAGATGACCCGGAACGGATTACGATTGAAGGTCAGTATTTATCCATTAACGAATCGAACTCGGTAAAAACGCCTACGCCGATTATTGATGTGCCACAGAGCCTGTCGATTATGACGGCCGAAGACATTACCGAGCGCGGCATTACCAGTATTGGCGAAATCATCGACTACACGCCTGGCGTTAACACTTCGCAGGGTGAGGGACACCGGGATTCAGTAGTGTTTCGTGGCGTTCGCTCAACCGCTGACTTTTACATCGATGGCAACCGCGATGACGTACAGTACTATCGCTCGCTGTACAATGTAGAGCAGGTGGAGATTCTGCGCGGCCCTAACGCCCTGCTCTTTGGTCGCGGTGGCACCGGTGGGATCCTCAACCGGGTTTCGAAAAAAGCGAAACTAGATGAAACCTTTACCGGTTATAAAGCCACACTGAACTCCTTTGGCGGCTACGGCGTAGAAATAGACACCAACACCGACATGACCAGCACTTCAGCGCTACGTATTAATGCGATGTACGAATCACTGGATAACCACCGTGATTTCTTCGACGGCGAACGTATTGGATTTAATCCAACGGCCAGGTTCGAGTTAAGCGAAGACAGCGTATTGGATATGTCTTACGAGTATATCAACCACGAACGTTTTATTGACCGTGGCATTCCAACCGGCGCCGATGGTCGTCCGGTAGAGTCACTGAAAAATGTGGTATTCGGCGATCCGGAGAATAATTACCACGAGCTCGAGGCTCACGTATTCCGTGTTAACCTGTCGCACCAATTTAACGATTACACCAAAGCCAACGTGAATGTATTTTATGGCGACTACGATAAGGTTTACTCTAACTTTTACGCCAGTGGCTATGACGCCGACACCAACATTGTTGAGCTGGACGGGTATATTGATGAAACGACCCGTGACAACCTGATTGTATCGGGCAACCTGATCAGCGAGTTCAGCACCGGCGGTATTGGCCATATGGTTATCGCCGGTACCGAGATCATCCGCACCAACTCAGATCAGTTCCGCTTAAATCCGGTATTTGACAGCACCGGTAATGACCGCGAAACGTTTTTCACCCAGCGCCCGTTATTGTTTAGTGGCTTTAGTGGCATTAATGCTGCGGGGAACCAGGTCACCACAGCGTTTACGGCTCTGAATGATGACACCCGGGTCACTCTGGATGTGGCTTCGTTCTTTGTGCAGGATGAGATTGAATTATCTGAACACCTGGATCTGGTGCTGGGTGCCCGTTTTGACCGTTTCGATATTGAGGTATTTAACGCTAAGGCAGTGGAAACCCGTAGCCGCACCGACGAACAGGTTTCTCCCCGTGCCGGGCTTATTTACAAGCCGCAGGAAAATATCTCGGTTTATGCCAGTTACAGCGAGTCTTTCCTGCCCCGCAGTGGCGAGCAATATACCGATATTAACGGCAGTGACAACCAACTTGACCCTGATACTTACAGCAATCAGGAAATTGGTATTAAGTGGGATTTTCCCCAGGGCCTGAGCGTCACCGCCGCCGTGTTTGAAAACGAGCAAAGCTCTCCTCAGGTGGCCGATGATAATCCGGAGACTCTGGATGTGATCAACTCAGACATCTCTGGCTACGAGCTGCAGCTCACCGGCTATGTGAATGATGACTGGCGTATTACCGCAAATTACAGCCACCTTGAAGGCGAAATTGTCGACCGTAGTGGCCCAACCGGCCGGACTCCCCGAGAGTTGCCGGAAAACACCTTCTCGGTATGGAGCACTTATCAGGTGAATGACGTATTTGGGGTTGGTCTGGGTGCTACCTATCAGGATGAGAGCTTTATTAACAACGGTAATTCGGCGGTATTACCCAGCTATACCCGTTGGGATGCCTCGGCGTATTACGATATCAGCGAAGACCTGCGCGTGCAGCTGAACATCGAAAACCTGACCGACGAGCTGTACTTCCCGAATGCCCACGCCACGCATCAGGCAACGGTAGCGGCGCCACTAAACGCGATGCTGACAGTTGTGGGCAGGTTTTAAGACGTCTGTGCGCCTGTAAATACCTATATGGTACAAGCTTTCATAGCCAGAAGCCCTGCACTAGCGGGGCTTTTTTTAGCAAATACAAAAGAACAGAAACGCTTATTGGCGGGTTTAAATAGCGGCTGTAGCAAAGCTTTACTTGCGCAAGCCAAAGCGCTTCAGAAAATCGCTCAAAGATACCGTGGCATAATCTACGTATTCACCGGCATCGTAGAACCGGCCATGGCACTGAGGGCAACTTTCAAAATGGATATGTCGCTGCCCGCTATCGGTCATTTCGAGCATTTTAATATTCCGGCACACCGGGCAATTTATAGCGCTAATTTCACTATAAAGCGTGCCCATTTCCTTATCACCGGTATCCAGAACGCGGGCGAAATCCTTTAGCTCCTTGTGCTCCATGACATCAAACCATAATCCATGGCAGGTACTACAGCGCTCAACAACACCAGCAGGCG
>JAYZXK010000402.1:0-8572 GCA_036141415.1 Pseudomonadota bacterium | reverse complement strand
GCATTGGAGGTCTGCGTACTTCGGCATAACGGTCATCCGGCCGGGCTGAATGGCAGTATTCAACATTTTATCGGCTGGCGTCGGGAACATAAGCTCCCGCCCGACCAATACCGTACGTTTAACTTTTTGCATAACGATCCTACCACCGTTGCGCCAGAAGCGTTTTGTTTCGATCTGGCCTGCGAAAGGCCTGTAAAACAGGTAGCTCTGGAAGAAGACATGCGTTTCGATACTATCCCCAGTGGGCGTTACGCAAGCCTGAAAATCACCGGCGGTGAGAAGGTACTGGAAGCAGCGGTTAACTTCATAACCACCGACTTTCTCGCTCAGCATAATGAACAAGCCGGTGATTTTCCGGTGATCGTAGAGCGACTCAGCTTTTATCCTGAAGTAACTTATCACCAGGCTCAGTCCCATATCCTGCTGTTATTAAGCAAATAATTTAAAATATCAGCAGAATTTTGGCATAATCATCCCAAGCAATATCTCATATCACCCTTGTGCTGTTTACACAGGGTGATGCAGTCATTATTTGTTGCACCTTGGGGAGATAGCATTGCCGCGACTTATTTCGGTAAACGATATTAGCGCAAGCAACTTAACTGACTACGTTGTGTTGTTTGCTTCAATGACCAATCCGGTGTCAGGCCAGGCCGATGATCCTGCCGATGGATTTATTCCTGGTGCCATTAAGTTCGATTTGGACGGCGAGGGCAGCGATCACGCCTCGTCACTCCCGCACACCTTACCAGAGCAGGCGTCGCTTAGCGCATTGTTTGGCAAACTCGGTATCACCACAGACAAACCGGTGCTGATTTACGATAACTCGGGCATGTTTTGCGCGCCCCGGGTGTGGTGGATGCTAACTGCGATGGGCCACAGTAATGCCATAGTGTTAAATGGTGGTCTACCGGCCTGGAAAGCCGCTGGTCATGATGTAGTCAGCCAGCTAGCCGAACCTGCCCCCCAAGAGTTTACCGGTACTGCAGGCGATGAATGGTTCTGCAACACCGACAAAGTCCTTGCCGCTATCGAAGCGCCGTCAGTTACTATCTGGGATGCCAGAAGCCGCACGCGCTTTGAGGGCAGTGCTCCGGAACCCCGCGCCGGATTACGCAGCGGTCATATGCCCGGGGCAGTTAATGTTCCTTTCACTGAATTACTGGATAACGGTACAACCCTTAAATCCCCTGCGGCATTAAAAGGCTATTTTAGTGAACACGGTATCGATTTAACCAAACCGCTTATTTGCTCCTGTGGTTCGGGTGTAACCGCCTGCGTAATTGGATTGGCAGCGCTTGAAGCTGGCGCAGAACAGGTAACTGTTTATGACGGCTCCTGGTCTGAATGGGGAAGTGATCCATCATTACCGATTGAGGTTAGCCATGCCTAATACGTATAAACCCCGGGTCGTCGTATTAACCGGCGCTGGCGTATCGGCAGAGTCGGGCCTTAAAACGTTTCGTGATAACAACGGATTGTGGGAAAACCATCGGGTAGAAGATGTCGCCACGCCAGAGGGCTTTGCGGCCAACCCCGCGCTGGTGTATCGCTTTTACAATGAGCGCCGGGCCCAATTACAGCAACCCGATGTGCAGCCCAATCCGGCACACAAAGCGTTGGCTGAATTAGAGCAGGCGCTGGGCGAACAGTTTTTGCTGGTTACCCAGAATGTCGATGACCTCCACGAGCGGGCAGGCAATAAACGAGTACTGCACATGCACGGCAAGTTACTCTCAGCTAGGTGCTGCAATACCGGCCGTGCAATGCCCTGGCACGATGATTTTGATGACACAACTGAGTGTCGTTGTTGTCTGCCTGGTGAGCAAATGCGCCCGGATATCGTGTGGTTTGGTGAAGTGCCCATGCATATGGACGACATCATTATGGCGCTGGCTCAGGCCGATGTATTTATTGCTGTTGGTACTTCCGGTCAGGTGTATCCGGCGGCTAATTTTGTCGCGATGGCAGCCGATAGCGGTGCGCGAACCATCGAAATCAACCTGGAACCGAGTCAGCAAAATACGCTGTTTGAAGAAAAAATTGTCGGGCAGGCAGGGCAAACCCTGCCGGAATTTGTTGCCCGGTTTATCCAGGATTACTGCTAAGCGAATCGTTACATATGGATTATCTGAGTGAGTTTATCACCATTGCGTTAGTGCATTTGGTAGCGGTCGCGAGTCCCGGACCTGATTTTGCAATCGTTGTTCGTAACAGCATCAGTTACGGCCGGCGCATTGCCATGTACACCAGTGTGGGCGTTGGGCTAGGGATATTGCTGCACGTAGCGTATTCGTTAATTGGCCTGAGCGTTGTCATCAAAACCACACCATGGCTATACTCGGCCATCAGCTATTTGTCGGCAGCTTATTTACTTTATCTTGCCTGGGGAGCACTGCGCGCCGGACCGTCGGATTCTGCCGCTACTGTCTGTACCACAGGGCAAACCGCCGTTATCAGCCCTAAAAAGGCGCTGGTAAGCGGGTTTCTTACCAATGGCCTGAATCCAAAGGCAACCTTGTTCTTCTTATCACTGTTTACCGCCATCATTGATATTGAAACGCCCTTTGCCGTAAAGGCTATGTATGGCGTTTATCTGGCGGTCGCGACCGGAGCCTGGTTTTGCTTTTTATCTTATCTGTTGAGCACCTCTAAGGTGGCCAAACTTATTGGCGATAAAGGTTATTGGCTGGATCGTTTAATGGGTGTTGTGTTAGTGGCGCTGGCAATACGACTGGTAACACTCTGAGTCGGTGGTTTGTAGTTTGGGCCAGCCTGACGGCAATGTTATACTCCCCGCCGAGATTATCCGATGAGACGACATTTTGACCGACAATAATCAACCGCCTGCTAACCGTTCCCCTCTGGAACGCGCTCTGGCCGGTGAATATCAGTTTAGAATTAGCCAACTGTTTGCCGAGGCGCAAAGCCTGTATAAGCAACATCTGGGGTTGCTGTTAAAAGCCACCGGCTTGCTGATGGCCATCGGTCTTGGTGCCATGGTGATAATGATAAACCTGTTAGCGCTCGACATGACGTCAATGGAAAGTATGCAATCGGGTAACGCTGGTCTGCTCGACATCGCCATGCTGGTGCTGATGACGCCGATGATTGTTGGCTTTCGCATGCTTGGCGTAAAACTGGTTAGTCAAAAGGCAACCAGTATTAATGAACTGTTCCAGTATTTTCCTTATATTCTGGTGCTGGTCACGGCAAATTTGCTGATCAGCCTGGTGATGCAGGTTGGTCTAAATCTGCTTATTCTGCCGGGATTATATGTTTACCTGGTCACCCAGTTTACCGTAGTGCTACTGGTTGAAAAACGCCTCGGGCTGATGCAGTCAATCATTCTGTCAGCACGGGTCACGAACCGCTATTTACTGCCCTTCACGCTGTTGTTCCTCGCCTTTATCATGATGTTTGTGTTGGTTTTGTTTACCATGGGGCTGGCTATTTTGTGGGTTGGCCCGGTTTATTCGCTGGTAATGGGGCGTTTATACTCCGATCTGTTTGGTTTTGATGACGCGCCTCAACAAATACACCCAACCAAAGAGGATTCGATACTCGATGCATAAACGGGAAACCAGTAAGATCATCCTTATCGCAATAGCCATCATGGCACTGATTGTGGTGCTTGCGTGGATGACCGGTACCAGTGAACCCGATATTCTTGATGTACCGGAAACCGAGCAAGCCGAGCAACCAGTCCCGGATTTTAAAGCGATAGAAGACACCACAGAAAAGAAAAAGGCATTTTTTTCCTACTTAAAACCTGAGGTGGAAAAACAAAATGATTACTTACTGAGTTTGCGGCACTACCTGCAAACGTTACAGCGCCAGCTCGCGGCGGGCAACAGCCTGACAGAAGACGACGATGAACGCCTGGAATGGCTGGCTGGTGAATATCGTGTTGATCAGGATTTACCGGCCGACGCGCAAATTCCTAAACTGCTTAATAAAGTGGATATTTTACCCGTTGAGCTGGTATTGATGCAGGCCGCAAATGAGTCGGCCTGGGGGACTTCGCGGTTCGCTCAGCAAGGTTATAATTTCTTTGGTTTATGGTGTTACAAAAAGGGCTGCGGCTTTGTACCAGCCAGGCGTAACAGTGGCGCAAGCCATGAAGTGGCGAAATTTGAAAATTTATCGCGCGCTACCTACACCTATATGCGAAATATTAACCGTCATGACGCTTATCGTGAGCTACGTCATATCAGAGCCTCTTTACGTCGGGCACAATTACCGGTAACAGGTCTGGCACTGGCAGAAGGGTTAATGAACTATTCTGAGCGTGGTGCCGCCTATGTTAATGAACTTCAGAATATGATCCGATACAACAAAGGGTTTATCACCGAATGAAACGTACCTTAGTAGCACTAAGCCTGCTTGCTTCTGCCTTTAGTGCCGGCGCTGAGCAAATTGAAGTGGAATATAAACGCTTTTACAGCCACATTAATAAAATAGGCGACGAAAATACCTCTGCATTGCAGTTTGCCTTTGGCTTTATAAGAGTAGGCACCAGTCATTTATGCCCAATTAATCAGGCTACCATTGTTACCCAGAAGCAGGATATTCCCTTAACGGTTACGCCTGAACAGCGCTTTTTAGTGCCCAAAGAGCGGGCCCTTAAGTTAGCCGATGCAGCCGTTGTAATAGATCTTGGCGAAGCTGCTAATTTATGTGATATGTCGGTGCAAATAGAAACCACCGCTGATTATGTAAAAACCGAATACTCGGCAGAGGACCTTGCTTACATTAAACAACAGTATGAAGCGTTCTTTAACGAGATGGGCGGTTTTCTGTCGTTTATGATGCCTTCAGTGAAAGGGCTGACATTTCGCTTTAACGACGACGAGCTCGACGCACAGGTACCGGGTGCACCAGACATAACTAACGGAATGTTAATGCTGGATAACGAATGGTTAGAGCAGGGTAAGCCATTAAAACTGCCCGTTAAACCGTTACGCATTACTGCACTGGCAAAAAGCTAGTTAACCGGTAAACGATAATGAAAAGGGGCTTATTCAGCCCCTTTTTGTGATTAACTTATTTCTTCGTTTGCTTCGTCTGGTGCTTTAGGCGCTTCCAGCGCATCAGGGTCCACTTCTGATGGCGGTAATACTTCATCGAGCACCAGTTGATAACGAATTTGTTCGGCCAGGCGTTTGACTACCTGTTCACCGGTTTCACAGAGCTCTGCACAGCGATGAAACTCCATCAGACCGACATCGGTTAACGTTGGCTCGATTAAGATATCCGGCGGCTCTCCGGCCAGGCGGGAGCGGGTTACGCGGGCCTGGAGAATTTCCAGCGAGCTGCTCATCACACTTAAAATGCCCGGTGCCTGTTTACTGTTATCCTTTGGTTCTGGAGAGAACCACTGACGTACGACATCCTGACTTTTCTTGAAGAAATGCTCGTTTTTTTCCTGAGTTTCTTCATGCTTAGCGGTTTCCCTGGCTATCTGCAATGGTCTGAAGTCGGCATTCAGGTTAACCGCTATCACAAAATCTGCGCCTAACTGGCGACACAGGTTTACCGGTACCGGGTTGACTACCGCGCCGTCTACCAGCCATCTGTCATTGTAGGCAATGGGCGAAAATAACGCCGGAATGGCACAGGATGCCTGTACTGAATTACCCACATCCCCCTTATTAAAAACCACTTCACGACCGGAATACAGGTCGGTGGCAACACAGGCGAAGGGTTTGTCCATTGCTTCAAAAGTAGCGGCACAAAAGTCTGCTGACAGCTTGTCAAAGACCTTCTGGCCGCTCGCCAGGCCACCACGTCGAATACCGATGCCCATTAAACTCAGGGTTTGCCATTCGGTTAACGAGGACGCCCAGGCTTTGAGTTCTTCGAGTCGACCGCTGGCGTAAGCTGCACCTACATATGCGCCAATTGAACAGCCTGCAACCACGTCGATTTTAACGCCTAGTTTTTCCAGTGCCTGGATGACGCCAATGTGAGCCCATCCACGGGCTGCACCTGAGCCCAGGGCGATGCCTATTTTCATAGCAACCTTATTCCGTCAAGTTTACGATATTGATGGAGTCTGCAGTGCCAGAGCGGTTCTGGGTTTCAAACTCGGGGGCATCGAAGGCGATGTCACCCTCTGGTTGTGCTTCACCTGTTGCTTTTATGGCTTTAAAGTCATGCAGGTTTTTATCAACCAAATGCGAAGGGGTAACATTTTGCATCGCCCGGAACATTGATTCGATGCGGCCCGGGAACCGTTTGTTCCAGTCCTGCAACATCATTTTGATGTTCTGTCGCTGCAAATTTTCCTGTGAACCACATAAGTTACAGGGAATGATGGGAAATTCAACCGCAGTGGAATATTTTTCAATATCCCGCTCGGTACAGTAGGCTAATGGGCGGATCACCACATGTTTGCCGTCATCGCTAACCAGCTTAGGCGGCATAGACTTTAACTTTCCACCATGGAACATGTTAAGAAACAAGGTCTCAAGCATATCGTCACGGTGATGTCCAAGAGCTATCTTAGTGGCGCCCAGTTCGGTAGCCGTGCGGTACAAAATGCCCCGGCGCAGGCGTGAACATAAAGAGCAGGTGGTTTTTCCCTCGGGGATCTTGTCCTTAACGATGGAGTAGGTGTCTTCCTCAACAATACGGTAATCCACGCCCAGGCTTTGCAGATATTCTGGTAATATATGCTCCGGAAAGCCGGGCTGTTTCTGGTCGAGGTTAACCGCCACTATCTCAAAACTGATCGGCGCAATACGCTGTAAATACATCAGCACATCCAGCATGGTATAACTGTCTTTACCGCCGGATAGGCACACCATTACCTTGTCGCCATCTTCAATCATGCCAAAATCGTCGATGGCTTTGCCGACATTACGGCGAATGCGTTTTTGGAGCTTATTGAAGCTGTATTTTTGCTTGGTTTGCGTTGCCGGCGCGGCGCTGTTGATGTGTAAACTCATGATAAAGAAGGACCCATGTTGCAATGGGCGCTATTATACGTGAAGCCAGGGTAGGCTGCATCCCTGAATAATCCAGTGATAACCCGTGGCAGTAACTAAATCCTGCCACGGCAGCCAGCATTAACTCACCGGGCTTTCAAAGCCTTCGGGTTTAATGGCCAGCACATCACAGTTGAGTTCATCAATAACATGTTCGGCGGTATTACCAATGAGCGCGGCTGAAATGCCTACCCGACCCACAGTACCAATAATTACCAGCTCTGCATCCAGCTCTTTGGCGACCTGCGGGATGACCTTTTCGGGCAATCCCTCTCTCACGTGACAGTTATCCAGCGGGATGTTGTACTGATTACTGTGTTTTTCCATTTCTTCAAGATGATGGTTTTTTACCGAGGCATTATAAGACTCCGGATCAAACTCCGGCACCTCAATGGCAATGTTAAGTGGCGTGCCGGGGTAGCAGTTGGCCAGGTGTACATGACCGCTCAGCAACTTGGCATAATCCAACGCAATATTAGTAAGGCGATCATTGAGCTGGGCATGTTCGCGGTCTTCTGTTCCCACATTGACCGCCGCCACAATTTTACCATCCTGGGGCCAGTCATGCTCTTTAACCAGGAGTACCGGTGCAGGGCACTTGCGAACCAAATGCCAGTCGGTAGGGGTAAAGATCACTGAACGTAGATCATCATGAGAGCGGGTAGCTTTCACCACAATGTCGGCCTTGCTGGCAAGGGCGTATTTAATAATGGCTTCGTAAGGGCGGTTATTCCATTCCACGACAGCCTCTATGGGCTGGCCGTACTCTGCCAGTTGTTCTTTAAGCCAGGCAGTTCTCTCGTTTACGACGGCCTGACGCATGGCCTCACGCTCTTCACCGGAGAGCATGGTGGTCATTTCGTATGAGAAATCGTAGATGGTCATTAAGGCGGTGATGGACGCGCCGGTTTTTTCGGCCAGTTCAATGGCTCTGGAGATAGCGGGCTGGTTTTCCCTTTCAGGTTCTACCACGGCCAGAATATTGCTGTACTCAATCATAACGACTCTCCCTGGGAAGTATTCATTATGAGTGTACGACGTGAGCAGCTGTTTCTCCAGTTTCAGACTTGTCTGGGATCAAGTAAAACTGCAAAACCAGAGAAAAACAGCTTATTAACAACTTAACTGATAGTGGTTGAGGGGATATCCATACTATGCAGTTTATTATCCATTGCTTCAAAATCGAGGATAGTGATGAGTTTGCCGTCAACCTTAATAATGCCTTCTTTCTGGAAGCGGGTTAACAGGCGGGAGATGGTTTCTACGGTCAGGCCCAGGTAATTACCAATCTCGTTACGGGTCATACTCAGGTTAAACTGACGCGGTGAAAAGCCACGGTCCTCAAAGCGTTTAGACAAATGCGCAAGAAAGTAAATCAGGCGTTCTTCGGCAGTACGCTTGTTCAGCAACATCATCAGATCGTGATCCTGCTTAATTTCGGCACTCATAAAGCTCATGATCTGGTGACGCAGTTTTGGGAACTGCACCGCCATTTTATCCAGGGTTTCATAAGGTAACTCACAAACCATAGCGGTTTCGAGCGCCTGAGTGTAACTCTGGTGAGCGTTTTCGCGCAGCGC